>CAOKMR010000005.1 GCA_948469815.1 uncultured Clostridiaceae bacterium
ATTCATCATTCACCATTCATTATTAATTATTCATTGTGATTTTATATAATAAAATTACATGTACAACCCCCAATTTATATATAATAATATCCACAAATGGCATATGCCATACTAAAAGGAATAACTATTAGAATTAAAGCAAATTCTCCTATTGAAGACTTAACTATTGTAGATAAGAGTATGGCAAAAAACGAATTTGATAGACTAAATAAAAAAATAGAAAGTAAAATAACAGAAAATAGAAATTTTGTAAATAACTATATAAATATATTATGCGGAAAAATATTACATCTGGATGGAGATAATATTTTGTATACATACTTAGATTGGCTAAAATACTAAGTTATATGAAAAAGAACGAGACTATCGTAAAAGTTGTGTAAATCGGATTTCCTTCCAATTGATAACAAAATTTTAATAATTAAATTTTAACATTTTGTAAATTTTACCAAATGTTTAGATATACTGTCAATAGTTTTAAAAATCTTGTGTAATTTAGAGGATTTGGGGTTCACTTAATAATCCTCTAATTTTCTGTTTTTCTATACTCTCAATTGAATCCCCTCTATTATATCTCTATTATTTCTGCTTTATATTCTGTCTTTAATGTATCTAATAATTTCTGTTTATTTTTTCCTATATATGAATTGTCATTCATATACAATTTTCCATTTTCAGTTTTTGTATTAGAAATCACATTGTGTTTTTCCCAAGCATTTTTATAATCATCTAAATCATTTTCTCTAAATCCACTAATTATTGTTCTAGCATTTATACATACATCATTTTTATCGAATGTAAGTACAATATATTTTTCAATGTCTTTTCCATTATAGTTTAATGTATATGTTGCAATAGCATTTGTGGCATCCTTTCCTTTTTTTATATTTCCTGTATTAGAATTATATAAAATTAATTTTTCATTTTCATCTCTTATAAATCTATATGGACTTAATATATATATACCAAATACTGATATTATACTTATAGTAGTTATTAGTACAGCCATTACTATTTTAAACATTATTTTTCTTTTTATGTTCTTTATACATTTTACTTCCTTTGAACTATTATCCTTTTGTTCTTCTATAATAATTTCTTCATCTTTGCTAATGCTTTTTAATATTTCTAAACATTTATCACATTTATTTAAATGTTCTTCTATTTCTTTCTTAGTTCCTTCACTAACTAATCCCTCAATATATAGAGGTAATAAATCTTCTATTAAATTACAATTATCACTATTACTCATTTGTAGTACCTCCTTTTAAAAGTTTTTCTAATTCTTTTTTTCCTCTATGATAAATTACTTTACTCCATGATTCATTTTTTCCTGTAATATTAGCAATCTCCTTAAAAGAAAATCCTATTAATCGCAAATACATGACATTTCTTGTAATTTCATCTATACTTTGCAACTTTTTATACATTTCAACTCTTTCTTCACTTAAAATATATTTTTCATCAAATGGTATTTCCTGTATCTCTCTTTCATCTAATTTTGAATAGTCAAATCTCGAAATTCTTTTTATTTCTTTATAATACAAATGTTTTGCAATTATACATAACCATGTACTTATTGTGCAATTATTTTTAAATTTATCAATTTCTTTAATTGCTATACAAAATGTTTCTTGTGTTAATTCTTCTGATAAATTAATATTATGTGTTAAACTCATTAGATACTTAAATACTGTATTATAATACTTTTTACAAATGTCATCAATGTCATACATCATTTTCCTCCTCTCTCATGGTAAAAAATCATCATATATTATAAAGAATATAATTACCTACTAATTAAATTGTATTTTGCTAATATATTAAGAATATTTTTACTTGATTCAGATGTGTTTTCTCGTCTAAAATTAGGGGTATAAATAATTAAATCAATAAAATCACCATCATTAGAATCTATAATTATATCACCATTATATTGCTTTGTAGTTAGAACTTTAACAAAGGATGACTGAGTATCTTTATTAGTAGTATTTATATTTGAATAATCCTTTTTAAGATTACTTAAATTACTCTTTATTTCATTGAAGTCTTCTTTAGAAATTGAAGTAATATAATTGCCTTGATATTTCGCAATAATATTCTTATCAATATCATTAAAATCTACTAAAAGTTCTTCATTTTCATTACATGGAATTTTATATTCATAAACATCTCCATATCCATCTATACAATTTCCTTTTATCGTATTAGCTTCAGGTTTGCTTATATTATCGCCATATATCCCACAAATAGCAATTATATCTTCATTAAAATCTCTATCTATAATTATTGTAGATTCTAAATAAGAATAATGATTCTCAACATCTTTACTTAATTTTATGATATTAAAATTATAATTTAATACTTTATGTTCTATATCATTTGGGAACATTTCTTTTATAGAAGTTATATACTCTGAACCATCTTGTGGAATTTCATAACCTATAACTTCATTGTTTTCAAAAATAAATTTGTATGGCATAGAACTTTTTTCACTACTATGAAGTGCCGCGTGTTTTACATAATAAGACTCTTCTAAAATATACATATATCCATATTTTTTATTATCTTTTTCTTTTATCCCAAATCCTTCATAGTCACAGAAAATTTGATAATCTTCTTTATCTTTATCATTAGCAGTTTTATATTTTTCCTCTTTTAAATATTTAATTGCTTTATCATAAAGAAATTCATTATCTGTTATCCAATATCCATACTTTTCATTACTTTTATTAGATAAATCAATGTTTAAACATATAACTAAACCAACAACTAATAATAATATAATAGAAATTATAAATACAATCTTCACTTTTTTATTCATAACACATTACCTCCAAACAATAAATTACTATATAGGTAGATAATATCATAAAATCAAATTATCTTCTACAAATCATAAAATTTCATTATTGTTCATAATAAATTTTATTTTCTTTCTGTATGATAGAGATAAAAATAAAAAAAAGGTTACATTTTTTTCTAAAATTACGGCAATGTTGTTTGATTAGTGGAAGCATTTTAGAATGCAAAGAATGCTTTTTTTATTTTCGCTAATTGGAACTCTACCACAATATCCAGTAACATATTCAACACCAAATTTAAAATCCTTAAATTTTTTATATTGAAATTAAAATGATTATTATAATAAAAGGTATAAGATTATATAAATACATGATATAATTTTTGTATTAAGTGAAAGTTTAGTAAAAAGTAATATAATAAAAAAATTATAGTAATTTGTAACGAATTAGAAAAAATATTGTCTTAAATAATGAAGGAGGTAGAAAATGGACGAAATTTATAAAAAGTATTCTAGAATTGTATATAATTATTTACATAGTTTAACTAAGAATATTGAAATTTCTGAAGAATTAACTCAAGAAACTTTTTATAAGGCTATAAAAGAAATTAAAAATTTTAGAAATGAATGCAACATTAGTGTTTGGCTGTGTCAGATAGCAAAAAATTTATGGATAAATTATATAAAAAAAGAAAATAAAGCAAAAGTAATGTATTTTGATGAGAATATAGAAAACTCTCTTATTGAAGATAGTATTAATGCTCAAAATGAAATTATTGAACTATACAAACAGATACATAGATTAGATGAAAAAACAAAAGAAGTAATTTATTTTAGAATACTTGGAGGACTAACTTTTAAAGAAATTGGAGAAATTTTTGATAAAAGTGAAGAATGGGCTAGAATAACTTTTTATAGAGGAAAAATAAAATTAAAGGAGGAATTAAGAGATGACTAAAAATGAATGTAAAATTGTAAGAGATTTGTTTCCTAATTACATTGAGGAAATGTTAAGTGATGAAACCAAAGAGTTTGTAGAAAGCCATATGAATGATTGTAATGAATGCAAAGAATTACTAGAGTTGGTTAAAGAAGAAAAAACAGTAGAAATTAAAAAAAGATATACTGAAGACGAGCATGAAATAAATTATTTAAAGAAATTGAGACGAAAGTTGCTAACATTAAAAAGCATTATAATTCTGTTTATTCTAGTTATACTTATAGCAATTGTTAGCTATTTAATAAAATTTTCATACACTCAATATATTTTAAATAGTGCATACGAAAAAATTCAAGAAATAGAGAAATTAGAGAACTTTAAATTATCTATCGAAGAATACAGAATTAATTATGAAATAGGAATGAATGATGAACAATTTAGCAACACTACATATTATTATAAAGATGGAAAATATAAAGAAAGAATAAATGGAAGAATTACAAATGGTAATCTAATTTATGCTAATAGAGATTATTATGGAGAAATAAATTCAAATACAAGAACAGAAATTTATTTAGATGAAAAAGAAATAATAAATAAAACTACAAACTATAATCTTTTAACAAAGCAAAGAATAATTGACACATACAATTATACCAAAGATTATGGACAAGATTATGGAACAATTTTAAATTTAAGAGTTAAAGGTGGATTAAGAGTTAAAACGGAAACATATAACGGAAAAGAATGTTATGTTATTACTTTTTCAAAAGATAACAAAGATTGCACAGCAATATGGATAGAAAAAGAGAGCATGATGGTATTAAAAGAAACAACTGGAGAAGTGGGAAGATATTATTATGAAACAAAATATATAATAGAGAAAGATATAGTTACCGATGAGGACATTACAATTCCACAACTTGAAGGGTATATAGAAAAAAACGAAGAAGTAATGGCTAAGCAACCATTTATGATAGAATATTATAATAATCATTAATAGAAGGAAGTTGTAGGATAGATTATATAATTTATGCCATTATCAATCCCATAACAATTTACATAAACTATAGTAGGAGGACAATTTTATGAAGGACATAAAAAAAGGTACTATAGTTACTAGAAAATCATATAATGATGACATATTGTTTAGAGTAGAAGAAATAATAAATACAACACAAGGAAAATATGCCATACTAAAAGGAATAACTATTAGAATTAAAGCAAATTCTCCTATTGAAGACTTAACTATTGTAGATAAGAGTATGGCAAAAAACGAATTTGATAGACTAAATAAAAAAATAGAAAGTAAAATAACAGAAAATAGAAATTTTGTAAATAACTATATAAATATATTATGTGGAAAAATATTGCATCTGGATGGAGATCGACGTTATGCAGAAAAATCTGCTAAATACTATAGAAAAATGGGATTAAATGCTATTGTAAAAAGTGTTTCAGAAAATAAACAACCAATGGTCGTAGGTAATCTGGTAAAAAGATATAAACCAGATATACTTGTTATTACAGGTCATCATCGGAAAGGTTATACCGAAAAATAAAAAAATGGTTGAATGCTTTGAAATACCAATAATTTAATAGAAAAAACAAGCTAATTTGTAGATAGCTTGTTTTTTAGGCTTGAAAATAATTATTATATGGATTTTAAAATGTAAGATAATAACATATAAAAGCGAGTTAATGATATAAATTAATTCGTTTTTTCATTTTTAATGAAAGGATACATAGCTTTTAAATAAAAACTATGTTTAAAAGCTAAATTTAAAAGAAAGGAGGGCAAAAAATATGGCAAAATGCAAAGTGATAGCAATAGCAAATCAAAAAGGTGGAGTACGGTAAAACAACAACGACTTTTAGTCTAGGGGTAGCACTAGCGAATAACAATAAGAAGGTATTAGTAGTCGATGCAGATCCTCAAGCAAATTTGACAACGTGTATGGGTATTGAAGAAAACGAAAGGGAAGTAACTCTCTCTACTTTAATCGAACGATACATTGATGATGAAGAAATAAGACCAGAGCAGGCAATTATAAAAAACATAGAGGGGATTGATTTAATACCAACTAGCTTAAATTTATCAATGACAGAAGTTAATTTATTAAATACAATGAGTAGAGAATATGCAATGAAAAGTAGCTTAGAAGAACTAAAAAGTATATATGATTATATTATAATTGATTGTATGCCATCTTTAAGTATGGTAACAACGAATGCACTAGCAACAGCAGATGAAGTTATAATACCAGTTCAATCACAATACCTGTCAGCAAGAGGAATGGGCAACTTGATAAATATAGTAGGAAAAGTAAAAAAACAACTTAACCCCAATTTGAAAGTTGGAGGAATACTTTTAACATTAGTTGATAACAGGACAAAACTACCAAACATTGTAAGACAAGAAATAAAAGAACAATATGGAGATGCAGTAAGGTTATATGAAACACAAATTCCTTGTGCAATAAAAACGGCAGAGTCCACCTCACACGGAAAAAGCATATTTGCGTATGACAAAAATAGTAAAGTAGCTCAAGCCTATAAGGAGTTTGCAAAGGAGGTGCTAGTAGATGAACAAAGACGAAAGAATGAAACTACCAAAGCTTACATCACTAGATGACCTGTTATCTACACAAGAAGAAAGAGATGAAAAAAATACAGAAAAAATTACTATGGTGGAAACAAAAAATCTATTTCCTTTTAAAAATCATCCTTTTCAAGTTAGAGATGATGATGAAATGGACAATTTAGTAGAAAGCATACAGAATATTGGAGTAAAGACTCCATTGAGAATAAGAGCAATAGGAAATGGAAATTATGAAATTATATCTGGACATAGAAGATTAAAGGCAGGATTAAAAGCAGGTATTGACAAATTCCCTTGTATTATAGAAAATATGAATGATGATGAAGCAATAATAGTAATGGTGGATTCAAATCTACAAAGAGAAAAGATATTGCCAAGCGAAAAAGCCTTTGCTTACAAAATGCGACTAGAAGCAATGAAAAGACAAGGGCAGAGAACAGATCTAACTTCACGACCAATGGGCGAGAAGTCAACAAGTGCTGATAGATTAGGTGAAGAAGTTGGTGAAAGTGGAAGGCAAATTCAAAGATATATTAGACTAACTGAGTTAATACCTGAGTTCTTGGAAATGGTAGATAGAGAAAAAGATGCAATGGCTTTAAGACCTGCTGTGGAAATATCATACCTAACTAAAGAAGAACAAACTGACCTATTAGATGCAATGGAAAGTGCAGATGCAATGCCTACTCATGCACAAGCAATAAGATTAAGAAGAATGAGTGAAAAAGGCGAATTAACAGTAGATGATATTTATGACATTATGGAAGAAGAAAAACCAAACCAACAAGAAAAAGTAAATTTTGGATATAACAAAATTAAAGAATATTTTCCAGAAAATTATACAATAGACCAAATGATGAGTGTTATGGAAGATTTACTAAAGAATTATAAACTACAATGGCAGAAGGCAGAAAAACAAAAACAATATACTAGATAAAATGTATATACAACAAATAGTAAAGTGTATATACATTTTTTTATATATCCCCCTTCTTACAAACTACCCCCTATACTTACTTTTACTAACTGAAAAAGAAATTATATAATAATAAATAAAATATATAAATAAAACGCACAGTTGATGAATTGAGCAATATGTTGTAAAATATAGAAAATGAAAAATTAAGGGAGATATGATTATGAAAAAATTTATTATTATAGCAATATGTATTATAATTATTATAGCGATATGTATAATATCAAGTATGAGTTTGTATGGAAAGCTAAATAGTGAGAGAGAAAAAGTAGCAGATATGAAGGAAATCATAAATTATGAGAATGCACAAGAAGTTGGTAAAGTACAGGAGGAGCAAACAGGAGATAACAACTTTGAACAGAAAGCAGAGGAAAGCTTAGAAGAACAGAAGGAAATTACTTATCAAGCAGAGGAAAGTAAAAATAAAGATATAAATACAAAAAAGGAAACAGCAGTAAAATCGATAAGTAATGAAAAAACAGAACAAAAAGAAGTAAAAAAAGAAACTCATGAAATAACAAATACAGTAAAAGAGCAAGAAGTGAAAAGTCAAGATACACAGGAGAAAAAACAAGAAAATATAAAAACAGAACAAATACAACAAAGTGAAAACAAGCAATGCTCAAATGGAAAACATATGATAGAAAGAGGAAATTCAAAAAGATGGTTTAAAACAGAGCAAGAGGCAATAAATCTTTATAATAAACTACAAAAGGAATGGAGCGACAAGCTAATAAGTGGAGCAACAAGTGATGAAGAATATGACCGAAATTGCCCTTATGGATATGAAACTTGGGATTGTCCAAACTGTAAACAATGGACTATCAATTTCTATTATAGGTAATGAAAAATAAATAAGATTTTTGAACAGGTATGAAATGATACTTGTTCTTTTTTTATTGAAGAATGGAGGAATTAAAGTGTTAAAAATAACAACAAAAACTAAAAAGATATTAGCAATGTTAATTGTAATTATTACATTATTTACTATTGTTCAACCAGTTGTTTTTGGAGCAAATCACACAATATCTGGAAGCGGAAATGGTAAATTTATGGCTCGTCAATATGCTACAAAACTAAAAACCACAGACAATGTTGATCATGGAGAGAATGGAATAATAGCGAGAAGATTAATTATGACAGATAAAAACTGGAGTTTTGGAAATAAAGATGGAATATTAGTATTCTGTGCCCAAATGGGAGTGCATTTTGACACTCGGAACAAGTTATGACGGCTCATACTATGTACCAACAACATCACAATTAAGACAAGGAGCAAAAGTGGCGTATTTTGGTTGGTATCAAGAACGTGGACAATATGGCTCAGATGGATATTTGCCAGATGATGCATTAAAACAATATGCTTTCACACAGCAACTTATATGGGAAACAATAGGTCAAAGTAGTGGACGATTTATAGATGACAATATTCAAAACGAATATGTTGCATTTAGAAATGAAGTAAATAGTAAAATGGCAAGAATGCAACAAAGACCTTCCTTTGATGGAACAACTGTTACACTAAAAACAGGAGAAACAACATTAACTGATAGTAAAGGAGTATTAGCAGATTACAAAAGTATTGATGTAATGGAGCAAGGAATAAGAATAACTCATAACAAAGGCGAAAATACAATGCAAATACAAGTTGGTGAGGATTGTACAGTAGAGAATTATATAATAACAGATAATATGTTCAAAAACTGGGGACTAATTAAAGAAGAAACAGAAAACAAAAATACAACAGTATATCTTGAGTTTGCAAATGGAGTACAAGATCAGTTATATTCTCTAGATTACAATGATCCAGTTTCTATGAGATTAAATTTATCAGTTGAGTCAAATGGAGGATTAGAAATAACCAAATTAGACAGTAACGGAACATTAATAGATGGAGCAATATTTAGAATAACAAGTGTGGAAGGATATGATAATACTGTTACAGTAACAAATGGAGAAATAGTTATTGAAGATTTAAAAGCAGGAATTTATACAATAAAAGAGGTGTCAGCACCTTATGGGTATCTATTAGATACTAAAAGTTATAATGTAGAGGTAAAATCTAATGAGATAGTAAACAAAACAATTGCAAATAGTGAGCCTACAGGAAACCTCACAATAGAAAAAACAGATAAACAAACAGGAAATCATAATAGAGCAGATGGGACATCACATCACGGAGATGCAAGTATTGAAGGAGCAGTTTACACATTATATGCAAAAAACGATATATATAATGTAAGTAGAAGTTTAAAATATTTTTCTAAAGATGAGCCAATTGCAACCTTCACATTTAATAAGTATGGAGTTGCTAGTGTAAAGATAACAAATACCAATACAAGAGCAGAAATCAGTGTAAAGGGAAATATACTGAAAGGACTACCAATGGGAGAATACTATGCAAAAGAAACAATAGTTCCAACAGGTTATACACAGGACACAGATATATATAATTACACATTTTCATACCAAAACAGTACAACAGCAGTAATTGAAGTTGCAGGAACAGTTAAGAATGTTGTACAAAAAGCACCATTTGAGGTTATCAAAGTTACAACAGATACAAACGACACAGCAAAAGTAGTTGAAGGAGCAGAGTTTACAGCAATACTAACAAAATATGTTGATTATTACAAAAGTTTTGACGAAGCACGAAAACACCTTGCAGAATTTGCAGAAGATGAATATTCTATTTTTAAGACAGGAACAGATGGACATGGAGTATCTGAACTGTTAGCCTATGGAGAATATACAGTTAATGAAACATATACACCAAGTCCAGAAATAAACAAAGTAGCAGAATTTTATGTTAGAATTGATAAAGACAGTAGAATACCAATAAAAGAATATGTAGAAAACGATTCGCCATTTTCTGCTTATATAAAATTAGAGAAAAAGGACATAGAAACAGAAAAATATGTTATATATTCAAATGCAACATTTGAACTATATAGATTAAACGAAGATATAAAAAAATGGGAAAAAGTACAATGTAAAGTAAAAAATGAATACTTTGATACATGGACAACAGACGAAAAACGGTATCGCCATGACTGAAACAAAATTAGAAGCAGGCAGTTATAAACTAAATGAAATCAAAACTCCAACAGGTTATTTGCAACTAGATGAAGAATTAAGATTTGAAGTTAATAACAGAAATGCAACACTAGAATACGATTCTGACTGGGATGCTTGGATAACAGTAACTGCAAAAAATGAGAAACCAAAAGCAAAACTAGAACTAAAAAAAGTAATTAATTTAAGAGAGGATGTAGATCTTTCTTTAATAAAAAATATTGACTTTACAAAAATAGCATTTGACCTTGTTGCAAACGAGGATATAATCGACTTCGCAGACGGAAGTGTAATCTATAAAGCAGGGACAAAAGTTGGAAAATATTATCTAAATTTAGATGGAACTTTAACTATTGATAATCTAAAAATGGGTAAATACAATCTAAAAGAAGTTGAAACAATAGATGGGGCAGTATTAAATGAAACAAAATATGATGTGATATTTGAACAGACAGATACAACGACAAAGGAATATACAGTAAATTTGAATATTGAAAATGAAACAACAGTTATAGAAATATCGAAAATAGATATAACAGGAGAACAAGAAATTAAAGGAGCAAAATTAACAGTATTAAACGAAAATAATGAAATAATAGATACTTGGATATCAGAAGATAAACCACACAAAATCGAGGGGATAAAAGTGAATGAAAATCTGATATTAAGAGAAGAAATTGCCCCAAATGGATACGTTATAGCTACAGATGTAAAATTTAAAATAGATAATACAGGTAAAGTTCAAAGAGTTGTAATGCAAGACAAAATTGTAGAAATATCAAAAATAGATATAGCAGGAAATGAAATTGAGGGAGCAGAACTTCAAGTTATTGATGAAGATAATAATGTAATTGACGAGTGGACATCTACAAAAGAGCCATATAGAATTAACAATTTAATAGAGGGACAAACTTATACACTAATTGAACAATATGCACCAGATGGATTTGTTATATCAAATGAAGTTAAATTTACTGTAACTACTGACAAAGAAACACAAGAAGTAAAAATGGTAGATAAAGTAGTTGAAATATCAAAACAAGATATTGCAGGAAACGAACTAGAGGGAGCTACTTTAGTTGTTACAAGCAATAAAACAAAGAACATTATAGACAAATGGGTTTCTGGTAAAGAGCCACATAAAGTAAATGGTCTTATAGAAAACCAAGAATATATATTACACGAAGAAATAGTAGTAAATGGTTATGTAAAAGCTACTGATATAAAATTCATGGTAACAAATGATAAGGAAACTCAAAAAGTAGTAATGATTGACAAGGTATTGGAAGTCATAAAAACAGATTTAGTAACAGGCGAAGAATTAGAGGGAGCAGAACTAGAAGTTATAGATAAGGAAACAGGAGAAACAATAGACAAATGGATTTCTAGCAAAGAGCCTCATAAAGTTGTAGGATTAGAAGAAAATAAAACTTATATTCTAAAAGAAACAAATTGTCCTTATGGTTTTGAACAAGCAGAGGAGATCGAATTTACAGTTAGTGAAAACAAAGAAACACAGAAAATCGAAATGAAAGATATGCCTATAATGAAAAATGTACAATTAGTGAAAATAGATAGTAGCACAAAAGAGATAATTAAGAATAAGTTTATTTTTGGAATTTATGAGAATGAGGAATGTACAAAACTAATCAAAGAACTTGAAAGTAATAGCAAAAATGGAACAATTTTATTTGAAAATTTACGTTATGGAGTTTACTATATAAAAGAATTAAATGCACCAAAGAACTATCAAATATCAGATAAGATAGTAAAAATAGAAATAAATCATGAAGGGGTATATGCAGATAATATAGAACTTACAGAACAAGACGAAATATATTCATTTGAATTTCAAAATGAGAAAATAGATACACCAAAAACTCGGAGATAATATAATATGGATAATTTTATTAACTATAACAGGAATATCTTTAATTAGCATAAGTTTGTATGAGATAAATAAGAGAAGAAAGAATAAATAGAAATAGTAATAATAAAGGTGGTTATACTAGACCACCTTTATTAATCTAAAAGGTAGGTGCAGAAATGGCAAAATATACAGCAAATCAAAAAAGTAAACTTTTTAAAAAGTTGAAAAATATAAATATTGTTACAGAAAAGGATATTTTAAATTTAAAAGTTACAGACCTAAAAAAATTAAAACAAGCTGAGAATAAGACAATCATAACAATAGCTGATATAGAATTGATATGGCTTATGCAGGAAGCAATAGAAAATAAGAAATTGCTAGAGTTTTTTACAGATACTGAATAACAAAAAGAATTGAGGTGCAAAATGGGGAAAATAGTAGAAACAAGAAAGAGATATAAAGAAACAATAAATGAAATCACAAAGAGCGAAGAAAATTGGATCAAGTTTTTAGACAGCAGTTCTTGGAATTTTAAGTATGATTTTATAGATCAAGTATTAATTTATACACAAAAGCCAGAGGCAAAAGCATGTGCATCAATGGATATATGGAATAAAAAGTTACACAGGTGGGTAAATAAAAATGCAGATGTAATATTCGTACTTTCAAAAGATGATAATAACGCATATCCATTTGATATTGTATTTGATGTAACTGATACACACAACTATAAAGGAACAGAATACAAATTATGGAGTGTTAAACAAGAATATGAAGAAAAAGTTATTGAAACATTAGAGGCAACATTTGGAGGAGAAAGTTGTAACACATTAGCAGAACAAATTATTTCAAGTTCATATAGTATGGTAATGGATAATATACAAGATTATCTTCCAACAATTCACGAGAATAAAAATGGAACAGGACTTGAAAATTTAACAGATAATGAAATTCAAGATAGTATGGTACTAAAAGTTCATGCAAGTGTTGCTTATATGATGATGACAAGATGTGGAATAAATGCAATGGAACATATATCTGAGCAAGAATTTATGCTTGTAAAAAAATTTAATAGTGATAAAATAATTACAACATTAGGAACAACAATAGGCGATATAGCTGAAATGGGACTAAAAGAAATTGCAAAAACAATTACAAATCTGCAAAAATTAGAAAGAAATATAAATCGTACATTTGCAGAAAACAAAAAACAGGAGTATTCTAATGGTATAGAAAAAGTCGAAGGAGGAAATGAGTATGGAGAAAATAGAATACACGAAGATAAAAGATTACAATATACCGAATTTAGCAATGGAGAAAGAGAAGATACCGAATGGCAAATACGCCAGAATGAGACTGAAATTTCTAAGAGAAAACAAAAAAGCATATTATTCAATACTATTGATGGACAAAAGCTTGAACGAAGAATTAATGAGAGTACAAGAACAAGCAACCGAAATGATAAACAAAATAATAGAGAAATTAGTGAAACAGGAAGGGATAACAGAAGAAATGAAAGCACGAGATCCGATGGAATGGACAGGGGTAATGAACAATTGCAAGATGATAGCAGAGGGGCAAGTAATCAGGGAACTAATATACAGCTAGATTTATTACTAACTGAAAATGAACAAAAACAAAAAATAACAGAGGTGCAAGACACTTCTGTTTTTTCTTTGCCACAAAATAAAGAAGATATATCTTTAGAAGAAAAATTATATAAATTTTATAATAATTATGATATTTATGATGTTGACGAAGTTTCAATGGAACAAGTAAAGGCAGACTTAAAAGATAATGAATCAATAAATGAAACATTAAATTATTTAAAAGAAATATACGAGGCAGAGGACGAGCCTTTAAAGGAAGAATTTGAAACTGAGATTTTAGAAATTATTATTGAACTAGAGAAATTATTACCAGAAGAAACAAAAGATAAAAAAGAGGAATATATTTATTCAATAGGAGATAATGTTTTTTTGGGTACAACTGAATATCAAATTACAGCTATTAATGGAGATACAGTATCTATTGCAGATGTGAGTTTTCCAGTATTAGTAGAACAATTAGATTTTCAAGAATTTAATAAAAGAGTAAGAGAAAATCCTATAAATGATAATCTAAAGGAAAGACAAAGAGCAGAAGATACAGTAGAAGATATAGTAGAAGAAAACGATGATGAAGATATCAAAGAAACTGAAATCAGAGAAAAGGAAATAAAGGAATTAAAAAATTTTATCGGTAGAAAAGTAAAAAATGGAGAAATAACATATACAATAGTTGGTGTAGAGCCAATAGATGATATAAATGAAGGGGAAGACTTATTTAATCTTCAAGATGATAATACTAAAGAATATACAATAGAACCAGTAGGGTTTGTCAAATATCTTATTAAAATAGAGCAAGGTATAACTAATGTAGATACAAATATAGAAGAAATTAAAGAAGATAAACAAGAAAATGAACTAAAAGCAAAAGTAAAAACAAGACGAAAAAATAAAATTGAATATTTTGATTTACACCCAGAAATTCCACTAGAAGATAGGCATAATTTTAAAATACAAAATGAGGATTTAGGTGCAGGTGGAAAAAAAGAAAAATATAGAAATAATGTACAAGCAATTAGAGTTCTAAAACAATGTGAAAATGAAAATAGATATGCGACTCCAGAAGAACAGGAAATATTATCAAAGTATGTAGGTTGGGGAGGAATACCAGAGGTATTTGACACTAGAAATGACAACTGGGATGCAGAATATAATGAATTAAAGTCCTTACTAACTGAAAAGGAATATGAGGAGGCAAGAAGGTCAACATTAACAGCTTTTTATACACCACCGATAGTTATAAAATCAATATATAAAGCACTAGAAAATATGGGACTAAAGAGAGGAAATATATTAGAGCCAAGTTGTCGGTGTACGGTAATTTCTTTGGAATGATACCAAATACATTAAGTGAATGCAAAATGTATGGAGTTGAGATAGATACTATCTCTGGAGGAATTGCTAGGCAGTTATATCAAAAAAATACAATAGCAATAAAAGGGTTTGAAGATGTAGAACTTCCAGACTCTTTTTTTGATGTAGCAATTCGGCAATGTTCCTTTTCGGAGATTTTAAGGTTTATGATAAAAGATATGATAAAAATAAATTTTTAATTCACGATTATTTCTTCGGAAAGAGTTTAGACAAAGTTAGACAAGGAGGAGTAATTGCATTTATCACAAGCAAAGGTACACTAGATAAAGAAGATGACAGTGTTAGACGTTATTTATCACAAAGAGCAGAATTGATTGGAGCAATAAGACTTCCCAATGATACATTTAAAAGAAATGCAGGAACAGAGGTTACATCCGATATTATATTTCTAAAGAAACGAGACAAAATTACAGATATAGTAGATGATTGGGTAGAAATAGCAGAAAATGAGGATGGAATAAGAATAAATAAATACTTTGCAGACCACCCCGAAATGATACTTCGGAAAAATGGAAATCGTGCCAACTCAATATGGTATGGACTCAACTTGTAAGGCACACGAGTATGTAGAATTACCAAAATTATTAAATGATGCAATAGTTTATTTAGAAAATAAAATTGACGATTACCAAATAGATATGATAGACGAAGATGAAAAAACTATTCCAGCAAATCCTAATGTAAGAAATTTTTCATATACAATAGTTGATGAACAGGTGTATTATAGAGAAAATAGCCAAATGATTTTACAAGACCTACCAATAACATCTATTAACAGAATTAAAAGTATGATAGCAATAAGGGAATGTGTAAGAGAACTTATAGATGTACAAATGGAAGATGGTTCAAATGACGAAATAAAAGAGTTACAAGCAAGATTGAATGGACTATATGATAATTTTACTAATAAATATGGACTAATAAATAGTACTACAAATGAAAGAGCATTTTCTGAGGATAGTAGTTATTATCTATTATGCTCACTTGAAATATTAAACGAGAATAAGAAATTTATACGAAAAGCTGATATGTTTACCAAGAGAACAATAAAGCCAAATAGAACAGTAACGAAAGTAGATAATAGTATTGATAGTTTAATTTTATCAATATCAGAAAAAGCACGAGTAGATTTAGAATATATGCAAGGTCTAACAGGAAAAACACAAGAAGAACTTATAGAGGAACTAGAAGGTAGTATATATAAAGATCCTATAAGTGAAGAATATGTTACAGCAGACGAATATCTTTCTGGAAATGTAAGAGAAAAGCTAAAAATAGCAAGAAGAATGGCAGAAAATGATAAGGAGTATGAAATCAATGTAAAAGCATTAGAACAAGTAAAAATACCAGATTTGTCAGCTAGTGAAATCAGTGTAAGATTAGGTGCGACGTGGATACCTCTTTCAGATATAGAACAATTTATGTATGAACTGCTTGGAACAAGCGATAACAAAAAGAGATATATAAAAGTACACTATTCGGACTATACATCTGAGTGGAATATTAGTGGTAAAGGCGAAGATTGTAGTAATGTAAAGGCTTTTAACACTTATGGTACAAGGAGAGTAAATGCGTATAAGATAATTGAAACTACATTAAATTTAAAAGACGTAAGAATATATGATACAGTTATTAATATTGATGGAAAAGAAGAAAGAGTATTAAATGCAAAAGAAACGGCTATTGCACAGTCTAAACAAGAACTTATAAAAGAAAAGTTTACAGAATGGATATGGAAGGATCAATCTAGGCGTGAAAGATTAGTCAATTTATATAATGATAAATTTAATAATATTAGACCAAGAGAATATAATGGGAGATATATAAATTTTGGAGGAATTAATCCAGAGATAAGGCTAAGAAAACATCAAGAAAATGCAATAGCACATATTCTTTATGGTGGTAATACATTGTTAGCACATGAAGTTGGTGCAGGTAAAACATTTGAAATGGTAGCAGGAGCTATGGAAGCTAAAAGGCTTGGACTTTGTAACAAGTCTTTATTTTGTGTTCCAAACCACATAATAGAACAATTTGCAAGTGAATTTATGCAGTTGTATCCAAGTGCAAATATTCTTGTTGCAACGAAAAAGGACTTTACAACTAATAATCGTAAAAAGTTCTGTTCAAAAATAGCAACAGGAGATTATGATGCTGTAATTATTCGGACACTCGCAATTTGAGAAAATACCAATATCAAAAGAAAGACAAGAAGCAATATTACAAGAACAGATAAATGATTTAGTGTTATCAATAGATAATTTAAAAAATAATGACGGAGAATATTATTCAATAAAGCAACTAGAGAAAAGTAAAAGTAAAATAGAAGAAAAGCTAAAGAGATTAAATGACCAGAGCAAAAAGGACAATGTAATAACTTTTGAGCAACTAGGTTGTGATAGACTTTTTATTGACGAGGCACATTATTTTAAGAACTTATTTTTATTTACTAAAATGCGTAATGTTGGTGGAATTGCACAAACAGAGGCACAGAAAAGTTCTGATTTATTTATGAAATGTAGATATTTAGACGAATTAACTGGAGGAAAAGGTATTGTTTTTGCAACTGGGACACCTATCTCTAATTCAATGGTAGAACTTTATACAATGCAAAGGTATTTACAGTATAGTACATTAGTAGAAAGGGGACTAATACAATTCGACAGTTGGGCAAGTACCTTTGGAGAAACAGTAACAGCACTGGAACTAGCACCAGAAGGAACAGGATACAGATCAAAAACGAGATTTTCAAAATTTTATAATCTTCCAGAACTGATGTCTATGTTTAAAGAAATAGCAGATATTCAAACAGCAGATACATTAAATCTACCAGTACCAAAAGTAAATGCTTACACAATAGATGTTGATGCAAGTGATATACAAAAGGGTATGGTACAAGACTTAGCAAAAAGAGCAGAAAGAATTAGAAAGAAGCAAGTTAATTCAAAAACAGATAATATGCTTAGAATAACAAATGAAGGACGAAAGCTTGCACTAGACCAAAGAATAATAAATGATATGCTACCAGATTATGAAAATGGAAAAGTAAATGTGTGTGCTAATAATATATATAAGATATGGGAAAAAACTAAGGATAAAAAGTCAACACAGCTAGTGTTTTGTGATTTATCAACTCCCAAGAGTTTAGGTACAGAAGATAATCCATATGAAATGGAATTTTTAAATGGAGAGTGGTATTTAAAAGATAGACCATTTACGGATGTTTATACTGACTTAAAGAGAAAACTAATATCTAAAGGAATACCAGAAGATGAGATAGCTTTTATACATGACGCTACAACAGAAACAAAAAAGAAGGAACTATTTGCAAAGGTTAAGAGTGGAAATATAAGGGTTTTGATGGGTTCAACCTCTAAAATGGGAGCAGGTACAAACGTACAAAATAAAATTAAAGCAATACACCATTTAGATGTACCATGGAGACCTAGTGATTTACAACAACGAAATGGTCGTGGAGTTCGTCAAGGAAATGAAAATGAAGAAATAGATATTTACACTTATGTTACAAAAGGAACATTTGATGCTTATTCTTATCAAACAGTAGAAAGAAAACAGAGAGGTGTATCACAAATAATGACCTCAAAAGTAATATCACGTTCTGAGGAAGATATTGATGAAAAAGCACTTTCTTATGCTGAAATAAAGGCACTTGCTACTGGAAATCCATTGATAATTGAAAAAGCAGAATTAGAAGAACAGAGTTCTAAGTTAAAAATATTAAAACAAAGTTATTTAAGTGAAATTTATAGACTTGAAGACGCAATAGTAAAATTTTATCCAGTAGAAATAAAGAACAATGAAGAATTAATTAGTAATATGCAAAAAGATTTGGAACTGGTTAAAGAAAATACAGAACTTAATAATGAGGACAAGTTTTCTCCTATAATTTTAAAAGGAAAACAATATGTAAAAAAAGAAGATGCAGGAAAAATGATACTTGAAATATGTAAAAGTAAGGAAAATAAAGAAATAGAAGAAATAGGTAAATATAGAGGGTTAAAAATGGAACTTGAAATTGTAGCAGGAGATTATATTTTAGCTTTAAAAGGAGAATCTGCATATAGTATAAAATTAGGAAAAGATGTCTTTGGAAATATAACGAGAATGGATAATGCTATTACTGATATAGAGAAAAAATTGAATAATACTAATAATGATCTAGAAAATTTAAAACAGCAATTTGAAAATGCAAAAATACAAGTAAAAGTACCATTTGACAAAGAAAGAGAGTTACAAGAAAAAATTATACGATTGAATGAAGTAAATAAAGAACTTGAGATCAAGGACAATGAACACGAAATGGTAGATGATGAAATAGAGGAACAGGAAGATTATATTCCAGAAAAAGATAATAGAAGCTATGAATTAGAGGCAAGATAAAAAGTTTAATTGACATAAATAAAAATAAATAGTATAATTATTTTAGTTAATAGAAAATTTAAAGGAGATTTAATATGGAAATAAAGACAAAGAAGATGATTAATACTATTATTTTTTCTATAATAGGATGTATAGCATTTGGTTGTGCAATTCATGAAGGTATTGGCTATCAAATAAATAATGAAGGTAGTGATATATGGTATAGACATGCACCTCTTGACAAAATTAAAGCATACCGTGAAAAACTTGGAATACAATTTCGTGATTCAGGAATTAATAATTTAAGTGATCAGAAATACTCTCAGCTAGAGAGAGAGATGCGTAAAGCAGATAATGTTATAAGTGCTAGGGAGAATGCCATATATGAAAGAGAACATCCAAACGCTCAACCAGTATATCACAGCAACGGATACTATTTAGAAAGTGATGATTAAGTCTAGTTATTTAATTAAATATGAAAGTAAGAAAGAAGTAGATAAAAATATTTACTTCTTTTTTATTGGAAAGGTAGGAAAAATCAAATGGAAACAATAAAAGAAATGAAAAAAATCAAGAGAAAGTAGATGATATTATGGGATTTGTTGCTCCAGAAATTGTCAAAGAAATAAAGAAAATGGACTTAATAACATACTTTCAAATGTGCGAACCTGACGAATTAGTAAAGGACTGTAGGACACAATATTCAACAAAAACTCATTCAAGTTTGAAAATGTCAAATGGATATTGGCACTATATGAATGGAAGAATAGGAGGCAGAAATGCTGTTGATTATGTAGAAAGAATGTTAGGATATAAGTTCCCAGAATCAGTTGAATATATACTTGAGAGATTAAACGGAAAAAAACCGATTTGTGTTCCTCAAGAAGAAAAAAAGAAGATACAAAATTTAATTTTACCAGATAAAAATACAAATGAAAATCAAATAATAAGTTATCTAAAATCACGAGGAATTGATGAAGAAATAATACAAAAATGTATTCAAAAACATCTAATATATGAGGAAAAATATTATCACAATGTAGTATTTGTAGGTTATGATGAAATGGGAAATGCAAAATATGCAGGGGTAAGAGCAACAAACGAAAGCAAGTTTAAAAATGATGCAACAGGTAGCAGTAAACAATATTCTTTTAGACTAGAAAGTAAGATAAAATCTAATGAAATATATGTATTTGAAAGTAGCATTGATGCATTATCATTCGCTACTTTTTTTAAGTTGTATGGAATAAATTGGGAAGAAAAAAACATGCTTTCACTTGCTGGAGTTTATCAACCTGCAGGTCAGATGTCAGCAAGTAAAGTTCCTATTGCTTTGCAAAATTATTTAGAAAAGCACACAGAAATAACAAAAATATATTTATGTTTAGATAATGATGAAGCAGGTAGAAAAGCAACAAAAGCGTTGCAAATGGTTATACCAAACAGATATGAAGTGATAGACAGACCTGCTAAAAAAGGAAAAGACTATAACGATTATTTGTGTATATCACTAGGTATAAAAAGAGAAGAAAGAAAGAAAAAAATTGAAATAGGAAGGATAAGATAAATATGAAAAAATATGAATTTACAATTAGAAAAGTATTAGAAAAAAATATAGAAATCGAAGGTGAAAATAAGAAACAAGCCTTTGAAAAAGTAATAAAGTTATTAGCACTAGGAGAAAAAATTATATTCAAAAACATAGATAAAAATAACGAGGTTTATGAAATAAAAATGAATAAAATTTTAAATGAAAATCACATCGAAAAGGAGAAAGATATTGAAAAAATTATAAATAAAATCATGCAAAAAGTGGAACTAAACTTAGAAGAAAATAGCGAAAGTTTTAATGAAAATAACGAAGAAATTGAGGACAATTTAATAGTAGATACAGACGAAATAACATGTCAGAAATGTGGAAATCATATCTCGCTAGAAAAATTTTTATAGTCCTAACAAGCAACACATTTGTATATACACAAATGTAAATATGGGGTTTACACCCCAATCCCCAATAAGAATAAGGAGTGAAAAATTTGAAAGAAGATCCAAGAGATATTATTGTACCAATTAGAATGAATTTTTTAGAAAAAGAAAAAATAAAAAAACGAGCCAATAAAACAGGAAAAAATTTATCAAGTTTTATTAGAGAATCAGCTTTAGGTTGTGAAATAAAGCAAAAGCCAGATAAAATATTTTATGATGTAACAACAAGAGAAATGGGAAAATTTATGAGAACCTTATCAGAACTTGAAAGATTACTTTATCACAGAAATTTTATTGATGAAAGAATATTAAAAAATGAAATTGCAGAATGGAGAAAATTCAGAACACAAATAAGAGATAGATATTTGTGAGGTTATCATGGCAACTACACGTATATGGAAGATAGAAAATAGAATAGATAAAGTAATAAGTTATACCATTAATCCAGAGAAAACAGAAAATCAAAATTATGAGAAAGAATTGTATAAGAGTTTGCACAATACAATAGAGTATGCAAAGGCAGATTATAAAACAGAAAAACAATTCTATGTTACTGGAATAAATTGCATAGCAGAGACCGTATTGCAAGATATGATACAAACTAAGAAACACTTTGGAAAAACAAAAGGAATATTAGCTTTTCACGGCTATCAATCATTTGCAAAAGGAGAGGTAACGGCAAAACAAGCACATGAAATAGGAGTAAAACTTGCAGAAGAAATTTGGGGAGATAAATATGAAGTATTAGTTTCTACACATCTTAATACAAACTGTTATCATAATCATATAGTGTTAAATTCTGTTTCTTTTGTAGATGGAAAAGTTTATACAAATACAGTCGAACATTATGCTTTAATTAGAAAAACATCAGATGACTTATGTAGAGAATATGGACTAAGTGTAATAGAAGAAAAGCCATGTGGAAAATTAAAAATAGATTATACAAAATTCTATAATTCATATATTCAAAAATCAGATTATTATACTGATACAAAAGATGATGTAGACTATGCAATTTCACAAAGTTATTCGTATGATAATTTCAAAAAACTTTTAGAAGATATGGGGTATAAAGTTACAATAAGAGCAAACAAAATAAGTCTATGTAGACCTCCATATAAAAGAAATATAAGAATTGAAAGAAGTTTTGGAGAAGAATATAGCATAATTAATATAGAAGAAAGAATACTAAATGCACAAATTCCAAAAGTATTTTTCCCAGAAATTAGAACACAGAACAGAAGATATTATAGAAGAAATAAATATAATAAAAAATTGAACAATAGTAGAGGAAGTTTATATAAATTATATCTATACTATTGTTATTTGATTAAAAAATTTCCAGATAATAGAAATAAGGTAAAAATATCAACGAATATGAGGAAAGATATAAAAAAAATGGAGATTATATCAAGCGAAATTAAGTTCCTTCGTAGTCATCATATAGAAACTACGAAGGAACTTTTTTCATTTAAAGAACAAACTATTGATAAATTAAAGAAATATTTACACGAAAGAGCAAAACTAAGAAGAAAAAGGACGAAAATTACAGATGTACAAGAAAGAAAAGAATTATGTGATAAAATTTTGAATTTATCAGATTGCATTGGCAAAATAAACAAGGAGTTAGGATACTGTCAAGACATAGAAAATAGAATGCTAACGATAAAAGAAAATATAAACGAACTAGAAGAAAAAGACAAAAGTAAAGATGATAAACAAAAAGGAAAGGAGAAAATAAAGTGAACTCATCAGATTCAGCAGAAGAACTTATTAAAATTTATTTAGACGGGATAAGTTTTACATTAAAAATTGCAGGGGAAGGCTCAAAAAATCTTATAGCTTTTCTAATGGCAATGCAAAAAGAAAAAGTACAAATAAAAGGTAAAACACGTTTGACGAATATGCTAAAGACAGGAAAACAACTAAAAATATTTACAATAAAAGCAGAAGATTTAAAGAAATTTTCACAAGAGGCAAAAAAGTATGGAATATTGTATTGCGTTTTAGCAAATAAGAAAAATGAAAAAATTGACGGCTTGGTAGATGTAATGGTAAGAGAAGAAGATGCATCAAAGGTAAATCGTATAGCAGAAAGGTTTAAATTTGCAGATGTTGCTACTATAAAAAAAGAAATGGAGAAAGAAGAAAAAGCAAAAGTAGAACAATTAAGTAAAAAAAGCAAAGATGAACAAATGTTAGACGAGTTATTTGCAGAGCCACCAAAAGAGGAAAAGGAACAGACACCCAGTAATGAACAGTCGGAAGAAAAGAGTCAGTCAGAGCATTCCTTAAATACCAAGAAGAACTTAGAAGAAAACAGGGTAAATAATAGTAGAAGGTCTGTAAAAAAAGAATTGAGGGACATTGAAAAAGAACTAAAACAAAAAGAAAAATTAGAGCAAAAAGAAGAACTATTTACAGATAAGAATGAAAATGCAGTAGAAACTAATACACCTAAACATTTAAAGACTAAAGAAGTAAAAAAGGAAGAACAAATGCAAGAAAACAATAAAGCAAAGCACTTAAAAGAGCCAAAGCATTTTGAACAACAAAATCATAATAGTAAGAGAAGAAAAAGGAATAAAAGAAAGGGGCAAACCAAATGAACGAAAAAACAAAAATAAACAATGACCTAAATGATATATTTGAACAAGGCAAAAGTAAAAACAATAATTATAATAATCAAAATAAATGGAAAGAACAAAATGAAAAAAGAAAAGAGTTATACAAAAAAATTACTGATGCATCTTTTAATATAGTTAAAGACAGCAATTTGTTTAAAGAATATTTGAACGTATTGAGTAGATTTTATAAGTATTCTGTTGGTAATTGTATGCTTATTCTTGAATCAGAGCCTAATGCAAAGCAAATAAAATCAGAGCAGGACTGGATAGACAAGGGATATGATAAATTAGAAGGAGCAAAAGCAATTATAATATTAGAACCTAATAAGTCAAATGGAAAGATATATTATAATCCAAAAGAAGAATACGATATTTCACAAACAAATGCACCTATACCAAAAGAAAAAAATTATACAGCAAGAGAAATAACATCAGCATTATTTACTATGTGTAAAGCTGAAAGAGAGGTAGTTGATATTTTACCAAATGGAGAGAAAGGATCACAATATGTGGAAAGTGAAAACAAGCTATATATATGTAAAGGGTTAAAACCAGAATATGTAGCAAAAACTGTCATCCAAGAATTTCTAAAAAGTGAAATGCAAGGTATGGAACAAAGTGAGATGAACGAGTTTAAGACATATTGTATTTCATATATGATGTGCAGAAAATATGGAATAGATGTAACTGGATTTGAATTTACAGAATTGCCACAAGAATTAGTTAATCAAAAGGATAGTAAAAATATAAGACAAGAGCTAGAAGGAATAAGACAAGACTTTGAAACCCTTAGTACAAAGGTTAATGAATATTTTATACAAGAGGAAAAAATCAAAAAAAATAAAGAACAAGGAAGGTAGCCTATAAATGAAGGATGATAGAGTATTAATTTTAGATAAATATGATTATGGAGAAGTATTGAGCATTATAAATGATAAAAGAAACGAATTAATAGGTAAGAAGGAAGATACTAGAGAAATAAACGAATTATTTGAAAAAGTTGTAAATGCCCCAACAAAGAAAAAAAGTAAACTAAGACGAGAAAGGTCAGCATGTGAACGATAACAGACAAACAAGTATTGTTTTATTAGTATTAGGTGGAATTGCAGTAATATGGATAAGTCTATTAGTTGCACCATATATAGATGGTGGATTAATCGAAATTGTAAATAATTTGCCAAAACAAATAGAAACACCATTTCAAATAGAATTTTGCAAGGATAGTTTGAGGTCTATTCTTATTTTTTTACTAATTTATCTATTAGGATTAGGTATGTATTTTTCGACTAGAAGAAATTATAGAAGAGGCAAGGAATATGGCTCAGCAGAGTGGGGCAATGCTAAGAAAATAAACAAAAAATATATGCAATTTCCAAAAAATCAAAATAAAGTATTAACACAAAATGTTATGTTAGGTTTTAATGCAAAAAAGCATAGAAGAAATTTGAATGTATTAGTTGTAGGTGGAAGTGGAGCAGGTAAAACGAGATTCTATGGAAAACCAAATGTAATGCAATGCAATAGTTCATATGTTATATTAGACCCAAAACGGAGAAATTTTAAGGGATACAGGATACTTACTAGAAAAAGAAGGATATAAAGTAAGAGTATTAGACCTAGTCAATACAGAAAAAAGTCATTGTTATAATCCTTTTATTTATATAAGAGATGATAATGATATACAAAAGCTAGTAAGTAATCTATTTAAGAGTACAACACCAAAAGGCAGTCAGTCAAATGATCCATTTTGGGACATAAGTGCTTCAATGCTTTTATCAGCATTATTTTATTACTTGAAATATGAGGCTCAAGAGGAAGAACAAAATTTTTCGATGGCATCTGAAATGTTAAAGGCAGGAAAGCCAAAAGATGATGATGACTATGAAACAGCACTTGATATATTGTTTAAAAGATTAGAGAATAGAAATCCAAATCATATAGCAGTGAAATATTATAAGGATTATCATAGTCGGAGCAGGAAGGACATTACAATCAATAAATGTTACTCTTGCATCAAAACTAGAAAAATTTAATCTTGATTCAATAGAAGGAATAACAAAAACAGATGAATTAGAGTTAGATAAGCTTGGAGAGGAAAAAATGGCACTATTTGCAATTATTCCAGATAATAGTACAGATATGAATTTCTTAGTAAGTATATTATATACACAAATATTTCAAGTATTATATTACAAAGCAGATTATAAATATAATGGCTCACTACCAATATCTGTACATTTCATTATGGATGAATTTGCGAATGTTGCTCTACCAAATGATTTTGAAAAGGTACTTTCTACAATGCGTTCAAGAAATATATCAGTTTCAATTATCATACAAAATATGGCTCAACTCAAATCATTATTTGAAAAGCAATGGGAAAGCATAGTTCGGTAATTGTGATGAGTTCTTATATCTGGGTGGGAATGAACAATCAAGCTATAAGTATGTGTCAGAACTATTAGGAAAAGAAACGATAGACACAAACACATATCGGAAAATCAACAGGACATTCTGGAAATTACTCTACTAATTATCAAAATGCAGGTAGAGAACTATTGACGCAAGATGAAATAAGGACGTTAGATAATGATAAAGCAATATTGCTAATAAGAGGAGAAAAGCCAATAATAGACCAAAAGTATAACATTTTAAAACACCCCAATGTAAAAGAAACAACAGATGGAAAAGCTAAACCATATGAACATGGAAGAATAGATAGGGCAAATGCAAGTATATTACAATTAGAACCAAACGAAATAGATATAAACAAGCTTAAAGACATAACAGAATATAAACGAGCAGAAAAAAATAATACAGAACTTTTATCTGAAGAAGATATAGAAATTTATTATTTAATGGAGGAATATGAAAATGAAAAAGAACAAGAAAATAAGAAATAAAGTAATTAGTATAGGTTTAAAGGTAGCAACAATATTTGTTGCGTTTTTTTTAATGAAAAATACAGTATTTGGAACAGATAATCCATTAACAGTTATAAATAATTTATCAACTTTTATTTTTAGTATAGTAAAAGCAATTGGAATGATACTACTGCTTTGGGGAATCGTACAAATCGGAATGGCATTAAAGAGCCATGACCCAGCACAAAGAGCGAGTGGATTTATGACATTAGGAGGTGCAGTAATAATAACATTCGCAAAAGAAATTCTTGATTTAATCACAGGAGGATAAAACAAATTTAAAATATAAATAAACAAGGGCAAATCTTTAAGAGTTGTCTTTGTTTATCTAAAGGATGGATGAGAAGTGAAAAAATATAAAATTATTTATGCCGATCCACCATGGAATTATAGGGTATGGTCAAAGAAAGGAGATGGAAGATCGGCAAGAAATCATTATGAAACAATGAATACAGAAGAAATATGCAATTTGCCAATAAAAAATATTGCAGATAAAGATAGTGTACTTTTTTTATGGGTTACATTTCCATGCCTATTGGATGGATTAAAAACGATGATAAGATGGGGATTCAAGTATAAAACATGTGGATTTACTTGGGTAAAAAAAAATAAAAAGGGCATTGGTTGGTTTTTCGGGCTTGGATATTGGACACGTGCAAATGCAGAATTATGTTTAATAGGCACAAGGGGAAAAATAAGTAGAAAATCAAATAGGATATCACAAGTAATAGATACACCAATAGAAGAACACAGTAAAAAACCAAATATTGTAAGAGAGAAGATAGTAGAACTGATGGGAGATCTACCTAGAATCGAACTTTTTGCAAGACAAAAAGTAAATGGTTGGGATGTATGGGGAAATGAGATTGAAAGTGATATAAATATGAGTGATTATGAAGGAGGAAAAGATGTCGGATAACTGGGTTGTAGGAAATTTACAAAATGCCTTAAATACGTGGAATGAAAAATTAAATGAAATATGGACTCTTGTTACACAAACGCCAGAGACATTTAAAGGACGGTAGTATTTGGAATATTATTGTAAATATAAATGGAGCAGTACAAGCAATAGGACTAGCATTACTTGTTTTATTTTTTGTAGTAGGAATAGTAAAAACATGCTCTAGTTTTGCAGAGGTAAAAAGACCTGAACAGGTTTTGAAATTATTTATAAGGTTTATATTGACTAAGACAGCCATAACATACGGATTAGAGTTAATGTTAGCGATATTTAAAATAACGCAAGGTGTAGTTCAGACAATAATGCAGACAGCAGGAATAGGAGGAGCAACACAAAGTGAATTGCCACAAGAAATGATAATAGCAATAGAAAGTTGTCGGATTTATTGAGAGCATACCTCTATGGGCAGTAGCATTTATACGGAAGTTTCTTAGTAAACGTATTAGCTTATGTTATGATACTTTCGGTTTATGGTAGATTTTTCAAAATATATTTATATACTGCAATAGCACCTATTCCGTTAAGTACATTTGGAGGAGAGCCAACAGGACATATTGGTAGAAGTTTTATAAAAGGATTTTGTGCAGTATGTCTTGAAGGAGCAATAATAATGCTTGCTTGTATTATATTTTCACAATTTGCAAGTTCTCCACCAGTTGTAGATGCAAATGCACAAGCAGTAAATCAAGTATGGAGTTATCTAGGAGAATTAGTATTCAATATGTTAGTGCTAGTTCGGAACAGTAAAAATGAGTGATAAAGTAGTTCATGAAATGATGGGATTATAGAGAGGAGCAGATAAAATCTATGTTAGTAAAAAATGAAATGGAAAAAGTATGGTTAATTGAAGACAATAAGTTGAAATGTACAAATAAGATTGTATCAAAATTAAATTATTTTGGAAAAGAAGTAGCCATACTGAAAACAAAAGCAAATTGGGACGGACAAGAAATGTTATTTAAAGATAAAAAAGAAAATTGCTATTGGGAATTAGGAATAGCACCAATACGTTTCAGTATGTTTTTAAGAAATGTACTAGACAATAATGAAAAGGATAATTCCTGTAATGAAATGCTAGATATTTTTAATGAAGAAAATATAATAAGGCTTTTCAAAAAAAGTATAGATAAAAAGTCATATTTTAATACGTGTCAATTAAAATTTATAAATAAACATTGTGATATGGATATGTTTGAAAGAGCAAAAGAAAGCAGAGAAGACTTTTTATATAATAAAAAGCAAGAAGATGAAATCTGGAAAGAAGAACAGCAAAGGAAAGCTGAAGAGAAAATAAAACAAGTTAATAATAAATTTTATGAACAAGTAAAAGGAATAAAAAACAGAATACAATTAAGAGAAATCGTTAAGTCAGAAAAGCTAAAATTTTATAAAGATAACAAATATGAAAATGGTATTACAGAACAAAACTGTTTTTTGTATTTAGCAAAGCAATATGGAATCAATATACCACTTGCAACACAAGGATTTATAAACAATAAATTAGTAGATTATAATTTTGGAACTGGACAATATAGATTTCTAGTAATAAATGGAAACAAAAAAGGTAGTGAAGAAATACACAAATATTTTAAACAGATATATCAAAAGGTTGTAGAAGAAACAAAAGAATATAAAGAGCAAAAACAAGCAAAGAATTAGTTATTAGGTAGGAGGAAATGGAGTGGAAATTAAGATAAACAAGGAGATAAGGGACTATAAAGAAAAAGTATTTTTTGGACTATCTATGAGGCAATGTATATTTTCTGCTTTAGCTTGTGGAGTAGCAGTATTGATATATTTTTTATTAAGAAATCATTTGGGTTTAGAAACATTATCTTGGCTATGTATATTAAGTGCTATTCCATTTGGGTTTTTAGGCTTTGTAAGGTATAACGGAATGAATGCAGAACAATTTATAATTACTTGGGTTAAGTCAGAAATTCTAATGCCAAAAGTTTTATATTTTAAACCAGAAAATATGTATAATGAATTATTAGAACAGGAATATAGAAGGAAAAAGAAGGAGGAAAAGCAACATGAGATTTTTAATGGGATTTTTAAAATTAAATCAAGACAAGGAAAAAATGAAAATACCCAAAAGTGTTCAAAAGGCAATACCAATCAAGAGGATATACGAAAATGGAACATTTCAAGTTGGGAGAAATAACTACTCAAAAAGTTATAGATTTACAGATATAAATTATATTGTAGCAGATAAGGAAGAACAAGAGATGATTGCAATAGATTATGGAAGTATATTAAATTTATTAGACTATTCATTATTACCTAAAATAACTATTGTAAATAGGAAGTTAAATGGTATTGATTTTGAAAACAAAATAAAAATGCAGTTAGGAAATGATAATCTAACGAAGTATAGAAAAGAGTTCAATAATATGTTATTACAAAATACAATGGAGGCACAGGGAATAATACAAGAAAAGATAATGACTATTACAGTAAACAAGAGAAAAGTAGAAGATGCAGAAATGTGTTTAAATAGAACAAGTGCAGAATTAAGTAATGGCTTTTCAAAATTAGGCTCTAAGATTACAGAGCTGGATATAAATGAAAGACTAAGGGTATTTCATGATTTCTTCAGAACAGGAGAAGAAGATTTATACAACTTTGATATTAAAAAAACAATGCAAAAAGGACATAGTTTTAAGGATTATATTTGTCCAGACATATTTGAATTTAAAACAGACTTCTTTAAAATGGGTAATAGGTATGGGAGAGTACTATTTATAAAGGAATTTGCAAACTTTTTAAATGATGATATAATATCAGAACTAACAGACCTAAATAAGAATATGATGCTAAGTATTGACATGAAAGCAGTTCCAATAGAGGAAGCAATAAAACTTGCAAATGATAAAATAATGGCAGTGGAAACAGATATAGCAAGGTGGCAGAAAAGCCAAAATGAAAATGGAAATTTTTCTGCAGAGATACCATTTGAGTTACAAAAACAAAGAGAAGAAAGTAAAGAATTTTTAGAGGACTTGATGACACGAGATCAAAAGATGTTTCTAGCAACAATAACAATAGTTCATACAGCAAATACTAAAGAAGAATTAGATAATGATACGGAAAACCTAAAAGCAATCGCAGGTAAACGCATGTGTCAGTTAGGAATATTCAATTATCAGCAATTAGACGGACTTAATACTGTATTGCCATATGGAATAAATCAAATAAAGTTAAATAGAACACTAACAACAGAAAGTTTGTCATCATTTATGCCTTTTAAAGTTCAAGAGGTTCAAGATACAAATGGGATATTCTATGGAAAAAATATCATTTCTAAAAATATGATATTAATAGATAGACATGAGTTACTAAACGGTAACTCATTTATCTTGGGCGTAAGTCGGAAGTGGAAAAAGTTTTACAGCAAAGCAAGAGATTACGGAAATAGCGTTGCAGGATAAGGATGCAGATATTATAGTAATAGATCCAGAGGCAGAATATAGAGCGTTGATAAAAAATCTTGGAGGAGAAGTAATTAAAATATCTGCAAATAGTAATAATCATATTAATGCATTAGATATAAATAAGGATTATGGAGAGGGAAAGAGTCCATTAAATGATAAAGCGGAATTTGTACTTTCACTATGTGAACAAATCATGGGAACGGATAATGGAATAGGAAAAGATAAATCACTAATTGATAGATGTGTAAAAATTGTATATCAAGATTACGAAAATAGAAAATATCAAGGAACACCACCAACACTGGAAGATTTTAGAAAAGTATTACTAAGACAACCAGAAAGAGAGGCAAAAGACATAGCATTATCGATAGAATTGTTTACTAAAGGAAGTCTTAATACATTTGCGAAACAGACTAATGTACAAGTAAACAATAGAATAATATGCTATGATATAATAGACCTAGGAGGACAACTAATGCCAATAGGAATGTTGGTGATTTTAGATAGCATATTAAACAGAATTTCAAAAAATAGAATACAAGGAAAAACAACATATATCTTCATAGATGAAATTTATCTATTATTCAAACATTCATATACATCATTCTTTATAGAAAAATTATGGAGAAGGATAAGAAAATACGGAGGTTTTGCAACAGGGATAACACAAAACATTGCAGATATATTGAAAAATCAAAAAGCAACAACAATGTTATCTAATAGTGAACTTGTAATAATGTTGAATCAGTCAGCAACAGATAGGAAAAAACTAGCAGAACTATTGCAAATATCAGAAAAAGAACTAAGTTTTATTACTAACTCAGGAACAGGTCAAGGATTAATAAAAGTAAGTAATGCAATAATACCGTTTAAAAATATATTTCCCAAAAATACAGAGTTATACAAATTAATGACAACCAAGCCCAAAGAGTTCGAGGTGCAGGAATGAAAAAAGTCATGTATAAAATAACAATAATACTACTAATAGGCATAATGCTTATTAGTAGTTACTTTGTTTTTAGAGATTGTAAAGAAGATAAAAAACAAGAGAAAATATTTGAAGAATTGATAGTTATTGCAAACAATGAAGGCAACGAAAAAGAACAAATACAAGAAGATGAAATTAATCTTGAAGAACTGTATAAAATCAATAGTGATGTTGTTGGGTGGATAAGGATAAAAAATACAAATATGAATTATCCCATAATGCAATCAAAATATAGTCCTAATTATTATCTGACTAGGAATTTTTATAAAAATTATTCAAGTAATGGAACACCATATATGGCAGAAAATTGTGATATAGAAAAAAGCGACAACTTAATAATATATGGTCATAATATAAATGGAAAGAGAGTTTTTGGAGAACTAGAAAATTATAAAAAGGAAAAGTATTACAATGAGCATAGTATAATACAATTTCATACTTTAAAAGAGTATGCAGAATATGAAATAATTGCAGTATTCAAAACAGTAGCATATAGTTCAAAAGGTTTTGATTACTACAATTATTATAATTTAAAAGATGAAAAAGAGTTTAATATATTTGTAAATAAATGTATGGAACTCTCTTTTTATAATACAGGAAAAAAAGCACAATATGGAGATAGGTTGATTACATTATCTACTTGTGAATACTCAAACAAAAATCGGAAGATTAGTAGTTGTAGCAAAAAAAGTAATCTAGGAGGTGTGAAGTAATTGACAGAAATACAAAGAAGAATAAAACAAAAGGAAGATGCAAAAATACCTATAAAAAAATTAGATAGAAAAGCATTATATAAACAAAAATTAAAAAATAATATAGGAAAAACAAAAGAAAATGTAGATGAGAAAGAAAATAATAATCCAAATGAATATAGCATAAATAAAATAATAGAAACAGAAAAAGGGATATACCATAGAGGAATTGTAGATTTAGAAAAATATGCAAAAAAAGCAGTAAAAGAAACGAAACAAAATGCAAATTATACAGTACAAAAAATAAAACAAAAGAAATCAAATAAAACAATAAAGAGAAAGGCAAAAGAAACAACAAAAAGATTAAAACAGGGCAGAAAAACAATAAAAACATCAAAAAGAACAGGAAAATTTGCATACAAAACAACAAAACAAACTGAAAAAATAGCAATAAAAACGAGCAAAAAAGCATATCAAGGTGCTAAAGAAGGAACAAAGGCAACAATTAAAGGAATAAAAATAGGAGTAAAAGCAACCATAAAAGCTGTAAAAACAACAGTGGTAACTGCAAAATCAATGTTGTCGCTATTTTTAGCAGGAGGGTGGATAGCTTTCGTTGTAATTTTAGTATTATGCATTGTAGGAATGGCTTGTGCAATGATGTTTGGAGAAAGCACAGAACAAAACAGTAGTATTGTTGCAGTAGCTATGGGGCAAGTTGGAAATGTTGGAGGAGAAAAGTTTTGGAAGTGGTATGGATTTAACGAGCATGTAGAATGGTGTGCAATTTTTGTAAGTTGGTGTGCTAATGAGTGTGGATATATAGAAAGTGGAACTATACCTAAATTTTCTAGTTGTAAATATGAAGGAGTGCCTTTTTTTAAGGAAAAAGGATTATGGAAAGATAGAGGATATATCGCAAAATCTGGAGATATTATATTTTTCGACTGGGAGCAAGATGGACTTGCCGATCATGTTGGCATTGTACAAAAAACGGAAAATGATATAGTTTATACAATAGAAGGAAATTCTAGTGGGGATACTTGTAGACAGAAAGAATATAATATTAATAGTAATGTCATTTATGGTTATGGAACACCATTATATTTGACTGAGAGGAGAGTATAGAAAAAGGTACTAACTGAGATAGTTAGTACCAAAATTTTTTATTTATTTACAGCGTCTTTTAACACTTTACCTGCTTTGAACACAGGAACAGTAGATGCTGGTATTCTTAATTCTTCGCCAGTTCTAGGATTCTTACCCTTTCTATCAGATCGTTTTCTTGTTTCAAAAGAGCCAAATCCAACAAGTTGAATTTTACCTTTATTTTTTAATTCCTCAGAAATTATTTCAATTAAAGTATCTAAATTTTCTTCAGCAGATTTTTTTGAAGAACCTACTTTTTGAGCAATACTTGCTACTAATTCACTTTTATTCATTATGATATAACCCCCTTTCACAAATATATTGTAAATAATTTATCAAAGTTATTTAATAATGTCAAGGAGTGTCGAAAAATTAAATATATTAGCAAATGTATAAGAAAATAGAAAATGAGGAACGATTTATCGTTCCTCAAAATAATAGCTGTGGATGGGTTTATAGTTTCAATTAGTTTTGCTCTGTCTTATTTCACATTATCCATAAATGTGAATGGTTACTTTCATATTCTGATGAAGATTAGAAAAAGTAAAAAGAACAGAATTGTTTCCATAGTGAGTTATACCGTCCACGAAGTAATACGTACCATTTGTGCTAATGAGATTATTTTTTTTGCTATCAATAAATGTAGCATTCTTGCTACCACCGTACGCAGTTGCAGTCACTCTGATAGGTTCCGTTACTGAACATTCAGTCACAATAGTTATGCCAACTCCACCAGAACCATCACTATTTAAAGGTACTGAAACCTTTGGATTCTGAGGAGTAACAGTTCCACTGTAATAACCCGATATGCTTGAATATGGAACAATTCCATCATCCTCAGAAGTAACTGTAACTTCAGGGATAACTCCATTTGTATCGGGTTCTGCAGCGAAAACCTCAAGAGGCATAGCAGTCATAAGTGATGCTGTAAGAAGGAACGCAAATAATTTCTTTAACATAATAAATTCTCCTTTATTGGTGGCTCCACAGCTATTATATAGAAAAGAAACAAGAAGTTTCTAATCTACCTAAACAAACAATTATTATTGCTTAATTTCTCATATAAATAATAACACAAATAATAAATAACAACATAAAAAGACACATTTAGACACAAATTTTATTTTTTTGTAACTTTTTGTAGAGTTAGATGTCTATATATATGAGAAAAAATTGTAAATTGTCAAATTATAGCAAATAAAAAATAATAATCTGTGGGAGGATAAATAGAGAATGAAAGATAATAAAAAGAAGTATTTAGATAAGAAAAAAATAATATTTATAATACTAATAAATATAGGAATTATAATAAGAATTGTTAATTTTCCAAATGCAATTTCAGAAATAAATGGTGATGAAATAATGACAATTATAAATGCCAAAGACATAGCAGATACTGGTAAAGATGCAAATGGAATATCATTTCCTGTCTATTTGCAAGGATGGGGAGGACAAAGTGTGATGCTATTATATTTAATGGCATTAATTTTTAAGATTTTTAACTATTCATTATTTACAGCAAGATTACCTATGTTAATTGTTAGTATAATATCACTATTTGTGTTTTACGATTTTACGAAGAAAATTACAAAGAATGAAAAAATTGCTCTAATTGGACTAGCTGTACTTGTAATTTCTCCTTGGCATATATTACAGTCTATTTGGGCATTAGACTGTAATATGTTTCCACATTTTTTATTAATAGCAATGGATTTACTATATACAGGAATTACAAAAAGTAATAATAAACTAATATATATTTCAATGATATTTTATGCAATAACATTATATTGTTATGGAGTGGCAATATATTTTGTACCATTATTCCTATTAATATTTTGCATTTATTTAGTTAAGAATAAAATTATAAATTATAAAAATGCAATAATTTGCATTATTTTATTTTTAGTATTTGCAATGCCTATAATACTAATGTTTGCAATAAATGCTTTACATATAAATACACAAATAAAAATTTTCAATATAACTATTCCATATTATCCTAATTTATCAAGAACTCAAGATATGTTATTTTTTTCTGATAACAAACTATCTCAGTTATTTAATAACATAATTGCAACAATAGGAGTAATGTTTATACAATCAGATGGAGAAGAATGGAATTCATCAGCTATATTTGGAACTACATATCATATAACGATTGTATTTATAATAGTAATTATTATAAGTATTATTAAAACTATAGCAAAAGAAAAGAAGAAAATAAATATAGAATTATTTTTAGTGCTTATATGGTTGAGTATAAGTATATTAACAGGATTTATTATAAACAACACTAATATAAACAGATTGAATTCAGTATGGTATATATTATTGATTTTATCAGCAAAGGGAATATATATAATTTATGAATATATTAAATATAAAAAAGCATATATAGTCATAACTATTAGTATTTATGTGATACTATTTATAAGTTATAATATATATTTCTATTCATATTATTCTAATGTAATTGATAAATCAGTCTGTTTTTCAAAAGGATTTTACCAAGCATTAAGTTATGTGAAAAATACAGATAAAAAAGAAGTGTTTTATGATAATATAATGGATGATGGTAATCTAAGATTATATTTAGATTTTAATCATGATGATAATAAAATATATACAGAAATTAAAAATGATAATAAATTAAAAGAAAAAATAGATAATTTAAATGATGATGAAGCAATTATTATATATGTAAAATTTGAAGATTATCATACAGAATTAAATAGCTATAGAATAGGAGATTATAAAATAATATATAATGACAATTAGTAAATGCCTATGCAAAAATTAGACTATGTTATAATTATACAATAATTAAAGTAAAAAATACAAAAAAAACAATTTTATTTAAAATTTTTGTAACATTTTTAGTTTTCAGTTGTCTATATACATGAGGGGGAGTATTTGTGAATGAAGAAATGTATGAAAAATATGCTTCAAAGATATATAAATATATTTATTCATTATGCAAAAATAATGATATAGCTGAGGAAATATTACAAGATACATTTTATAATGCAATGAAAAATACAGAGAGTTTTAAAGGAAATAGTAGTATTTATACATGGTTGTGTAAAATAGCAAAAAACAATTGGAATAATTATTTAAAAAGAAAAAGTAAAATAGAATTTGTTCCTTTAGAAGAAAATACACTTTATAATTCGGATTTTGAAAATATAGAAGATAAACAAGAATTATTAAGAGTTTATCAAGAGATAAACAAATTAGATTCCACAACTAAAGAAATTTTGCTTATAAAAATGCATTCAAATTTAACTTTTAAAGAAATAGGAAATTTATTTAATAAATCTGAACAATGGGCAAGAACTAGGTTTTATAGAGGTAAATTAAAATTAAAGGAGGAATTGGAAAATGAATAAAAAGATTTGTAATATTGTATTAGACTTACTTCCCATATATGTAGAAGATGATGTAACTAATGACACAAAAGAATTTATAGAAGAACATATAAAAGAGTGTAGTAATTGCAAAAATAAATTAGATATTATGAAAATGGATATTGTTAAAGAAGAAGACAAGTTAAAAAATGATACTAAAATTGAAGTGGAAAAAATAAAAAAGGTCAATAAAAAGCTACAAATGCATAAAGGTATATTACAAGTTAGTAGTATTATTATATCAATAATAGCTATAATATTTTTAGGCTGTACAATATATAAAGAATTTAATAAGACTTTATATGATAATATTCAAGAAATTTACGATGAAAATATGAAATTAGACAATTATCATTTGACTCAAAAAAATATATACAAAAATTATTTTGAAACAGGAAGTTTTGAAATAAGTAATGATATTTATTGTAAAGATAGTAAATTCAAAATATATGAAAATTTTAAAAGTATGAATGCAGATAAAACTGAAAAAGTAAGATATGGCGAAATAGGTTCAGATAAAATTACAGAAATAGATATTAATGATAATAGTATTAAAGAAATACACATTAATGATGAAAATAGTACAGATGTTATTAAACATTCTTCTTATGTTGATAATAAATATATATTAGACGATATAGGATATCATGCAAGTTTAGATGACTTTAAGAATATAGATTATAAGGATATGGAAATAAAATTTTTTGAAGAAAGAGAATGGTATGTTTATAGAGAGGGTAACGAAATAAATTACAATGAATATTGGATTGATAAAAATAACTTAACTGATATAAGACTAATAGAAAGTAATGAAAAGTTTTACAGGGAAACATCATTTGTTTTTGAAAGAAATGTTGTAACAGAAGAAAAATTGAATATAAATTATGATACTACAAATTTTAAGAGAATAGAATTATATGATTAAGGAGCATATAAGAAAGAATAATGATAAAAATATTAATCGTAGATGACAATTTAGAATACGCAATTAAAATAATGAATAATATAAATAAAACAAATCAAGATATACAGGTTTATAATATAGTGGAAAATGAAAAGAAGGCTTTGAATATATTGAATAATAGGAATGATATAGATATAGTTATATTAAGTTTAAATATAAATACAGAAATTGAATTTATAAAACTACTAAAAGATAAGGAAAAATATAAAAAATCTATTATAGTAATATCAGAAAATTTATACAATTATAATAAATTATGTATAAATGATATAATTTTTTCTATAATATATAAAAATATCAATATGAATGAAATTATAAAAAAGATAAATGAATTGATAGAATTGAAAAATAAAATAGAAGTAGAATATACAGTAAAAGAAAGGATTATTAACGAAATTCTTAATTTAAATTATGATATGTCTAATTTAGGAACACAATATTTAGTTACAGCAATAGAATATATTATTATTAATATGCCAAATAAAGACTTTAATAATCTAAAGACAGATGTATATCCTTTTGTAGCAGAATTTAATAATACATCAGTTCATAATGTAAAAAATAATATAGTAAGAGCTACTGATAAAATGTATTGTCAATGTGAAATAGAAAAGTTGAAAAAGTATTTTCATTATTACAATGATACAAAGCCAGATACAAGAACTATTATAAGGACTGTAATAAATAAAGTATCATAATTATTCTGATTGTTCCCTTTTCTATTGTTTCAAAATAAAAGTAAACAAAAGAAGATATTTATTATAATATTAATGAAAAGAATGAATATTATACAACCCTTACATACACCATAATACATTATATAAAAATATAAAATACATTACATAAAAGAGTTAAAAGGATATTTTATTTACGTTATAATAGTGTAGCAGGGAGGTTGAAATGAGTATATTTGAAGAACGATTATGGAAAAAAGATAAAATTTTAAGACGAAGAATAGAAATAGATAATACATTGTATGAAGGTTTACAAAAAATTGTAGAAGAATATGATACAAATATAAGTAATTTGGTAAATATATCAATAGAAAATTTAATTAAAACAGAAAAAGTTAAATTATATGAAAGAGCAGAAGATGAAATTGTAGAGGCTCATAATTTTTCGATAAGAGAAGGATTTTATAGAGAGTTAGAAAAGTTAAGAGCAAAGTATGGAATATCTGTATATAAGTTAACGAATATTGCAATATACAATGCTTTGAATGATAGAATATAAAGGACTAGAATAATCTAGTTCTTTTTTTAATGAAAATTAGTACATAAATATTCATTATTTAGATATACACATAATAGAGAGTATTTTACAACACGCAAGGGTTGACTAATCATAAAAAACTAACTATAATTATAAATGAATTAAAATATAAAATATTCAGGAAGGAGGAGAAAATGTAAGATACAAAAGATAGTATTTGGTCGAGTAATAGTAGATAAATTTATTCAATAAATAAACTTGTGTCTATAAAAAAAGTATGAGAAGATATTTTTTATTAAAAACTGTGTACTCAGTAATGGCAAAACAAAAAAATATTCATAGCACTGTATGAATATTAAGACTCAAAATATTTAGCTGTATCTTCAAATAATTGATTGTAAGTAATTCCAAGAATATCACAAATGGCTTTCTGCTCAAAATCACGAATAAACAAAGTATTAGCTTCAATACGAGATATATCAGAATGATATAAAGTAACACCTAATAAAGCAAGTTTATTAGATAGTTCCACTTGGGAAATTCCTTTTTGTTCTCTATATTTTTGAATGTTAGCACCAACAATATTTGAATAGCCATTTAACTTTTTCGTTTTCATATATATAGTATTACTCACCTCATAAAAAATACTTTTAACTAATAATACTATATTTTTTTAAAATATTCTTTGCGTACATAGAAAAGGAAAAATTAGAAGGAAGAATGAGGTATTATAGGTAAAAGCTTTATATAGTAGTTCATTGAGATTTTTATAAATCAGAAAACTATATGATGTAAAGGATGAAAATAATTAATAGGAGGTTTTTAAAATGCAAAAAAAAGGAATGACAGAGTTAATTAGTAATTTTATAAATTTAAATAAACAAAATATGAATAAGGAAACAGAGGATTTTCTAGATGACTTTGAAGAGTTTGTTGAAATAAGGCTTGATATGGTATGTAATAAATTAGAAAAGATGGAAAAGTATAAGAAATTGCAAGACAAATATAATAAGGCACATGATTACTTTTCAACAAGAATACTAGAAACAGAAGTAAATGAATTTGAAAGAAATATAAATAAAACACATGAATTGGAGAAAGTTTATATTTACTTACAAGGATTGATTGATGGAAGAACAACAGTATAAAGCCTAATAGTTATATAAGTTTAATAACATTGTAAAATAATAATAATTAATCAAATATATTATCAGTATCTTCAAATAATTGTTCATAGGATACATTGAAAACTTTACAAAATGCAATTATTTCAAAATCCTTTAATAACAATTTTTGATTTTCTATTTGGGAAATATCCGAATGATAAATATCTATACCTAGTAGTGCCAGTTTATTTGATAACTCTCTTTGGGTAAGGTGGCGAAGTTCTCTATATTTCTTTATATTTTTGCCTATAACATTCGATTTACCATTAAATTTTTTAACTCGCATTTATGACAATTCCTTTCTATTTATAATTATTATTTTATATTTTACAATATTTATTTGCCATTCTTGGTAGACTATTTAAACCTAAAGCAGAAAATTATAAAGTAGGGGAAATATGGAAGAATTAGAATTAATTTTAGTAGATGAAATTTGTAAACAACAGGATTTTGATGAAATTTTATTACAAATAGCTAGACCTAAAAAAAACAATACTATAAAAAGAATAATAAAACTAATTGATGAGAATGTTGAAATAGATGAAAAAGTAAAAAGAAAAATATATGATGGGATTTTTGAATATGTCAATGATATAAATGAGAATCTAAAAGTTAATATTAAGGAAATTTATTCATATGCAGTAAAGGAAACTATAAAGAAATTTAATAATAAAGAAGGAGAAGAGTAATAATATGTATCCAAAAGTTAAAATAATAATTGCAGATGATAATAAAGAGTTTTGCAATTTTCTAGCAAAATATTTAAGAAAATATAATAATATAGAAATTTTAGGAATTGCAAATACTGATGAGGAAGAAATTGATATGATAGAAAACTTGAAACCAGAAATTGTAATAACAGATCTATTAAGAAATAATAGATATACAGGTTTAGATATTATAAAAAAGTATTATGGTACAAAAAACTCTCCTGAGTTTTTAGTTATTTCTGCTGATAGAGAGCAGGATGTAATAACTGATGAAATAAAAGTTGCAGGATATATAAAAAAGCCTTTTATAGATTATAATATAACATATGAAAGTTTAATTAAAATAAGAAATCAATTAATAGATAAAGAATATTTAGAATGGAACGATAGATACCATAATAATGAAATTATTGAATTAAATAAATACTTTATAGATAAAGAATTTAAAACAATGGAAAAATTAGGAATAAAGATTAAAAATAAAATTTATACGGAATGTGAGTTTGAAGTAGTATATATTCAATTATTGAAGTACTATGAAGATGAAGATATGGACGAGGAAGAATTAATGAAAGTTAAAGATTTAGAAAATACAGGAGTTAGTAGAAAAGACTATAATGATTTAATGAAAAAGTTTGGAAATATCATACAGCGTAGAGAATGAGAATTATAGATTAGAAACAATAATTATATAATAAAAAGTATATAGAATGTCAAAAAATGAGGTTCTATATACTTTTTTTATTTTCGCAAAAACCGACAGATTTCGACAAGATAGATATGGTATAATATTTACATAATATATTTACAAAAGCGTAAAACTAATTATTAATTTATTAAAACGTATCATTTCAATAAAAAGTAACAGTAAAAAAGTTTTATAAGTTAAAAGTTAGAATTTTATTAAATACACCAACTTATAAAATTTTTTGAATTGTAAATGGGGGTTATTTTCAAAGTTTTAGAGTGATGTGTTGGTGTATAATAAATACAAGCTTTTTAATTAAATATTATTATGCCAAAAAAGAGATTAGATTTATTTTTGTAAATAACAAGAATAAGTGTGATTTCTTTTTTTTTAAGTATGAACAAAACAAATTAATTTTTACCAATGGTTGTCGTAGTCCTCCTAGTTCAATTTCAAAATTTGAAATTGAATGGAGGAAAAAATTTGAAAGATAAGTCTAAAAAAATAAAAGTATATGTACTTCTTAATAATGATTTAAAAACTATTACTACATATAAAAGTTTGAGTGGAACGGCAAAGTCTGCAAAAATGAATAAAATTATAAATAATGAATTTCAAAGACGAAAAAATGAAGATAAATCACAAAGAAATGAATTTGATAGACACATAGAACATTTACAACTGACAGAATGCCAAATAAATATAAGAGCAGTACATAAAGCACCTAGTATGGAAGAAATGTTATTAGAGAAAGAGGGAGAACGAGAAATTATCAGAAAAATTTGGGATTTACCAATACCACAGAATAGACGAGTATATATGTTTATTGTAGATGAGTTTTCACTCACTGAAATAGCAAGAATAGAAAAACGTGATGTTTCGGTTATTAAAAGAAGTGTTGATGCAGGAATTAGAAAATTACAAAAAAATTTAAAAAATTTTTAATTTACTAACAAAAAACAGGGGGTAAAGTGAGGAATAAAGTGAGAGGGTATAAAAACTTTCTCACTTTATTCAATTTTTAATAAAGAAAATGTACTTTGACAACTTAATAATATCATTAGAAACACTATTACTGGAGCTAGTGTGGGAAACAACACTCATATACACTAAAAAACATTAAGTAGCACTTAATGAGGCGAGGATAGTAATAGGTTGAAAACACTTGCATAGTCATAACTTGAGCGTTAAGAGCGTCGCACGTATTGAGTGCAAATCTGTGAAAAAAGCAGATAGGTGGGATAAAATCTGTGAGCAATTTAGCAAATTGCTATCTAATGATATAGAGAACAATTAAAATATATTACAATGGAGGAATAAAAGTGGAAAGAGAGATATATAGAGGGGAAATATATTATGCAAGATTATATGAAACAGTAGGAAGTGAACAGTCTGGAGTTAGACCAGTTGTAATAGTTCAAAATAATACAGGAAATAGATATTCAAAAACAGTTATTATTGTTCCATTAACAAAGAAAATTGAAACAAATGAAATACAGCCAACACATGTTATAGTTAAGGCATTTGGAAATATAAAATATGATTCAACAATACTAACTGAGCAAGTAAGAACAATAGACAAAAAAAGACTGGGAGAAAGAATTGGAACATTACCACATAGATATATAAAATACTTAGATGAAGCATTAAAAATTGCACAAGGAATAAAGAATTATAGTGATATTAAGAAATAAGTATATTGATTACTTGTTTCTTTATTTATTGGAAAGGAATAGGAATGGATGAAAAAATAGTTCAAAAATTAATAAGTCAAAGATATTCTGTAAAACAAATGATAGCTTATTTTATATTTGGGTATTTAAACACTGAAGATAAAGAGGAATTTAAAAATATATTAAATTCGATTTCATCCCAAATAATAAAGATAGATAAAACAGAAATATTAAAAATGATAAGAGTAAAGTATATAGAAGATATTGATATTTACTGGAGATTAACTGCCGAACAAATGCTTTGCTATGCCTATATAGTTTTTGAAAGTCTTATGAAAGAAAATCGAAAAATTCGAATACAAGATATAAAAAATGAGTTTATAGTGCTATCAAAGCTATACTCTCCTAGTAATGCAGTCGAATATGTAGAAAATATTAAGTAAACAATAGATGAATAATATAAAAAAGTGAGAATATGATTTTGTTAAGGAGGAATGCTTATGAAATGTAAATATGAAATAAATTATACTTTTCCAAAATCATTATCATTTGAAGAAATAAAGGAAATTGTGTGCGAGAAAATTGCAAAGTTAATGATTTTAGATGAAAAATAAAAATCACACATTTTTATTTTTGATAAATAAAAAATATAATAATGGAGGTATTAAAATAGGCATTTAGCCGAATCAATAGGAAAGGAAAGTTGATTATGGTAATAAATGTATTTAAAGAAGGAAATGATGAAAATGATGCATTAGATAAGAATAATTATAGTATAAAAGAGGGAGATGATGATAGTGAGGTACAAAAAATAAAATCACATTTAGATATAACATATTTAAAATATGTTTCTGATAACATTAAATATTTATTAAAACTTAATATTACAAATGATAATGAGTGCTTTGAAAAAAGTAATAAATATACTAAAGATAAAGAAACAGGAGATAAATATAGAGTAATTTTATATATAAGACTTTCTGTTGAGGATGGAGATGTAATTGATGGAGATGTTAGCAAGAGTATAAGAAATCAATTGTTAATTTTATTAGATGAATGTGAAAAGAGAGGTTGGGTTGTTGTTGCAATATTTTGTGAAGAAGGAATTTCTGGTGCAGATGATAATAGACCAGAATGGAATAAGTCTTTAAAGTTTTGTGAATATGGAAATACAGAAATTGTATTGTGCAAAAGCCAATCTAGATTTTCAAGAAGTATGGAAATGATAGAAAAATATTTACATAACGAATTTATTACATGGAATATAAGATTTGTAGGGTTAGTAGATAGTACAGACACATCTGTTATAGGAAACAAAAAAACTAGACAGATAAATGGATTAGTAAATGAGTGGCAAGTAGAGGATCAATCAATAAACATAAGAGCAGTATTAAAAAATAAACAATCTAATGGTTTATTTACTGGTGCATTTGCTCCATACGGTTATCTAAAAGACCCAAAAGATAAATATCATTTTATAATAGATGAAGATGCAGCAAGAGTTGTTAGAAAAATTTTCGAAATGTATGCAAGTGGAAACGGAGCAACTAAGATATGTTTATATTTGAATGAGAATAAAATACCAATTCCTAGTATATATAAACATCAAAAAGGTTTAAAATTCAATTGTCCAACTGTTAAATATGATCAAAGAATAACATACCAAGTTGAAAAAGGAGATAGCTTAGTTGCAATAGCAGATAAATATCAATCAACAGTAAAAGAAATAATACAATATAATTCAATGGAAAGTGAAGAAATTACTGAAGGTCAGATAATAATAATACCAGTTGTTCATGTATGGAGAACAAATACAATATATAATCTGTTAAAAAATGAGGTATATATTGGAACATTAATACAACATAAAAATGAAATTATAAGTTATAAAAATAAAAAAGAAAGGAGTATTCCAAAAGAGCAAAGGATAGTAGTTCCACATTGTCATGAAGCTATAATAGATAAAGAAACATGGAATATAGTAAGTGCAAGATTTGAAAGATATAGAAAAGTAAAATCAAATAAAAAAGGAGAAATATCATTGTTTTCTGGAAAATTGAAATGTGGATGTTGTGGACACGCATTATATAGAGATTATCATGAGAGGGGAAATAAAACATATTCTTATTGGTTATGTGGAAATAGATATGGAACTGCTAAATTTTTATGTAACAATAAAAAACTTGTTAATGAACAGGAGATAGAGAGAATATTACTAGATGAAATTAATAAACAATTGGATATATATTATGATAAATCATTAGTAGAAGAAAAGTATTATGAACAGAAAGTAGTTAATTCTTTAGAAGATGAAATAAAATTATTACAAAAAGAAAAGAAGGAATTAGAAAATAATATAAGTAAAAAGCAAAACACAATATCATTACTATATGAAGATAGAGCGAATGGAATTATTGATTTAACAGAATTTACAATGATAAAAAATAAAAATAGTATAGATATTGGACATTTTCAAGAAAGACTAAGAAATATAGAAAGTGAATTATTAGACTTAAATAAGAAAAAACTAGAAAAGTATGATACAGAAAAAATATTAAAAAAATATAAAAAAATTGAAAGTCTAACTAGAAGTATATTGGATGAATTTATATCAAAAATTCACATAGGCTATTATAATCCAGAAACAAAAACAAGAAAGATTGAAATAGAGTGGAATATAAGTACCTAATATTTTTTCGGTATATTAAAAACTAGCACATGATGGAATGATAAAAAATGGAACAGGGTTTACAGACATATATAATTATAGAAATTCTAGATATTTTATAAATACAGTAAAAGAAGCGAGAAGAGCTTCGGTAGATAAAGATTTAGTCATATTTGCAGGTGCATGCCAAAGTTTTTTTGAAGCAATTATGGAATCAGGTGCAAATTTTGCTTCATCTCCAGCGAGAGTTTTAATAGATTTTATGGATCCATTAACAATTGCAGAAAAAGTTGCAATAACCTCAGAAGAAAAAAATGTCACAATGAAAGAAATATCTTATTTACTAAAAGACGATAACAAAAGAGTTGGAGGTATAACTTCAAGGGGAAGAAAGAAAAAATATACAATATAACAAAATATTACAATTTTGTAACAAAACTGTAACATAAATGTAATAAGAATGCAAAAAGTCACAAAACAATTGTAAGAGTAAGACTGTGAAGGAAAAGTATTAACTAAGTTTTTTTGACATTTAATGGCATTAATGCTATAATTTGAACATCAATAGAGAAGTAGGTGGTTATATGTTTTGTAAAAGTGACATAGATAATGTAAAAACAGATATTGAAGCACAAATAGGACAAAAGATACTTATAAAAGGAACCTTAGGAAGAAGTAAAATATATGAAAAAGTAGGTACAGTAAAAAATGTTTATTCAAATTTATTTGTAATAAAATGTGATGAAGAAGAAGGAAATATCTCATATAACTACACAGATATTTTAACTAAAAGTGTAGAAGTATCTATTTTTAATGGTACAGACTATTCACCATTAGACATACCAATATTTGATGAAAAGAAAGCTAAAAAAGTAGCTGTTGTATAAAATTAAATAAATATTTAAAAATTTTGAAATTCCTAGTAAAACTAGGAATTTTTTTTAACATTTATACATATATATATTAAAAATAAGGAGGAAAAGATATGAAGGTAGAAACAGTAAAGAAAAATATATGTATAAATAGAATAGTAACTCAGAAAATACAAAATTTTATATTAGAAGAGGATGCTATTATTCCAGATATAAAGCCTGATATATTAAAGCCAGTAAGTACAAGTGGTAATGTATGCATATATAGAAAAGAAGTATCAGATGGAAAGATAAAATTAGATGGAAATGTAAATGTTTACTTAATTTATTTAGCAGATAGTGAAACAGATAACATAAGAGGAATAAACACAAATATTGACTTTAAACAAATAATTGAATGCAAAGAAGCATTAAACGGAATGAATGCTAATGAGAAAGTTACAGTAAAATCAATAGAATGCAAAGTTTTAAATGGAAGAAAAGTAAATTTAAGTATACAACTAGAAGTAGAAATAACTTTATATGCTAACGAAGATTTGGACATAGTAAATAATATTCAAAACATAAAAGATATCCAAGAGATTAGAAAAAATGTAAAATTCAACTCTGTAATTGGTAGTAATTCTACAAAAACATATGCAAAAGAAACAATAAAAATTGATTCAGGAGATAACTTAGCAGAAATATTAAGAGTAGACTTTAGTATTATTAATAAAGATAGTAAGATGAGTTATAACAAAATATTAGCAAAAGCAGATGCAGACGTTAAGATAATGTATCTAACAGAAGATAATAGAATTAGAAATGTAGAAGAGAAAATTCCAATAATGGGATTTGTTGAAATGCTTAATGTATCTGATAATGATATATGTGATACAAAATATACAATTAGAAATATATTAGTGAAGCCTAATTCAGAGGAGGAACATTCTATATATGTTGAAATAGAATTAGATGTATCATGTAATGCAATAAGAGAAGAAGAAATAGAGATATTAGAAGATTTATATAGTCCAAGTATGAACCTAGAGTTTAATTCTAAAAATATAGTAACAATGGTAGATAAAAGTAACAAAAATGATGTATATGAAATAAGAGAAAAAATGCAAATACAAGAACTAGCAGGGGAAAAAATAAGAGACATAAGAATTACACCTAACATTAATAGTGCAACTATTTCTAGGGGAAAAATAAAATATGATGGAGAAATAAAGGTAGATTTTTTAATTACTTCTAACAATCAAACAACAGTAGAAGGAATAACCAAAACTATACCAATTATGTACGTAATGGACTATGAAGAGGTTACAGAAAGTAGTAAAATAGATACAAATATAGAAATCGCAATGCAAGATTTTGTTATCGAAGACTCAGAAGTCACACTAAACATTAACTTGAATTTTGAGGTGAGTCAATATAATCAAATAAATATGAACATTATAGAGGATGTAAATGTTAATGAAGAGGAATGTACTGAAAATCCATATAGTATGACAATTTATTTTGTTAAACCAGGAGATAGCTTATGGAAAATTGCTAAGAAATATAGGAGTACGATAGAAGATATAATGAGATTAAATGAAATAGAAGATCCAGATAAAATTGATGTTGGAATGCAATTATTTATACCAAAATATGTTTGCACAAAAAGTAATTAAAACATATGGATAAGATATATTCAAGAACAAGAATACGATTTCCCCAAATAATGTATGGAGGGAAAAAAGGTAATGAAAATTATAAAAAGATAATAAAGATAATATTAATTATGATTATAGCAATATTTGTAATGATAAATATGCTAAAAGCTATTAATCCAATATTTGAGAAATTGTGTATAGATGAAGCAAAAAGTATAGTAACAATAGAAGTAAATAAAATCACAACAATTAATGTAGACAAATATCAAGAAAATGAATTAATAACTATTAAACAAGATGAAAATGGGAATATACAGCTATTACAAGTAAACTCTAGACCATTAAATAATATGATATCAAGCATCACAAATGATATTCAAGTAAGTTTAAATGATAATAATACATTAACATCACACATACCATTTGGTAGTATAACAGGAATAAAATGGATTTCTGGAGTTGGACCCAAAATACCTTTAAAAGTAGCATTATCAGGAACAATTCAAACTAAAATAAGAAATGAATTTGATGAAGCAGGAATAAATCAAACTTTACATAGATTATGGTTAGATGTAACATGTGATGTAAATATATTAACACCATATGAAATAATACAAACACAAGTAACAAGTGAATTAGTATTAAGTGAAAATGTAATTATTGGAGGAGTTCCAAATGTTTATCTAAATACTGATACAAATTAAAATAGTGCAATGCACCATTTTTAGTTAATAATTAAAAGTGAATAATTAATATTGTTTGTAAGGACACGATATATCGTGTCCTTAAATGTATTTTATTTTAATGTTCTTACAGATTTTGAATATTTTTTTAATTTCTCATAAGCGAGGTAATTTATAGTTCCAGCAGGGAAATTACCTAAGGAGTCTTTACGTCCAGCTGGTACGCCAGTTAAGATTTCAATTCCTTCTTCGATAGTAGAAATTGCATAAATATGAAACTCCTTATTTTTAACAGACTCTATAACTTCATCAGATAAACTCAAATTCATTACATTTTGAATAGGAATTATAACTCCATGTTTTCCTGTTAATCCTTTAGCTTTGCAAACATGGTAAAAGCCTTCAATCTTATCATTAACTCCACCTATTGGTTGAATTTCTCCTTTTTGATTAACAGAACCAGTAACAGCAATTGATTGATTGATTGGAACATCTGCTAAACTAGAAAGTAAAGCATATAATTCTGTACTAGAAGCACTATCTCCATCGACTCCATTATATAATTGCTCAAAACAAATACTTGCAGTAAGAGAAAGAGGGAAGTCCTGAGCAAATTGTTCACCAATATAACCAGTTAAAATCAATACTCCTTTAGAATGTGATGATCCAGAAAGTTCAACCTCTCTTTCTATATTTATAATACCAGCTTTTCCAGTATAAGTATTAGCTGTTATTCTAGCAGGCTTTCCAAAAGTGTAATCTCCAGTAGTCATTATAGTTAAACCATTAATTTGACCAACTTTATATCCATCAGTATCAATTAAAAGCATATCATCCTTAATCATTTCAGATAATCTATTATCATATTTTTGAACTCTAGCAATTTTCTCATAAATAGCTTTTTTTATAAACTTTTCAGTAATAACCTTAGAACGAGCCATCATAGCCCAAGTTCCAGCTTCACTAATTATTTGAGATAAGTCATTAAAACGAGTAGATAGTTTTCTTTTATCATCAGCGAGTTTAGATGCATATTCAATCATTCTAGCAACAGCCTCTTTATCCAATTGAGGTAAATGTTCTCTTTCACAGAAAGAATGCATAAATCTTGCTAATAACAAAATATTTTCATCTGTAAGAGGTGCATCCTCTGCGAATTCTATTTTAATTTTAAACAATTTTTTAAAGTTAGGATCCATAGCAAGTAAAGTTTGATATATTTCTTCGCTACCTATTAAGATTACTTTTAAATCAAGAGGAATAGGCTCTGGTTTTAAAGAGATCATAACCATAGCACTACGTTGTTCCTGAGAATTATCTATACCAATTTCCTTCACTCTTAAAACTCTTTTCAAATTTTCATAGCAAGCAGGACTAGATAATAAATCCTCTGCCTGGAATATTATATAACCACCATTAGCAATATGAAGAAGACCAGGTTTTAACATTGTAAAATCAGTTTTAAACATTCCCATATAATTTTCATATTCAAGTTTTCCAAAAATATTTTGGAAAGAATAATTAGAGTCCATTATTACAGGAGCACCCTCTAATCTACTATTATCTACAAAAAGATTAACTCTGTAATTTAACCAAGGCTTAGTAGTATCAGGAGTAGGGGAAGTCTCATTCTTTTTTTCTTGTTCATCACTTGTATTAACAAAATATTGAATATTTTTTAAAATATCTTTTTTAATATTATCCATAAAATGGCTAATCTTTTTATTTCTTTTAAACTTTGATTTAACATAATTAACATGTACATTAACAGTTAATAAAGATACATTAGATTGCCATTCTTCAATTTTTTTATCAGACTGTTTTTCAATAGCTTTTATTTCGCTAATAGCACTAATTATATATTCTTGAACTATTGAAGAATTATTCTCAAATTCTTGTCTAACTTTTTCATCTAATTTTTCAAAATCCTCTTCCTCTAAAGTTTTTCCCTCATAAACTGGCATCATATATACACCATTTTGGGCAGTTTTAACTATGAAATTATATTTAGAAGCTTTTTCATTTAGTTTATCCAATAAATCAGAGCGTTTTTGTTCAAACTCTTGACGGATTAAAGTTTTTTCTTTTTCAAAATCCTCATTACTAAAAGTTTTTGCAATATCCATTTTAACATCTTTTATAAATCCATCCATAGTTTCTTGAAACTCTTTACCTTGTCCAGCAGGTAGAGAAACAGCTATAGGTTCATTTGGATTATCAAAATTATAAATGTAGCACCAATCAACGGGAACTTTCTTTTTAGAAGAAAGTTTTGCAAGGTAATTTCTAGTGTACATAGTTTTTCCAACACCACTTGGACCTTCAAGGTATAAGTTATTTCCACGAACATCAACATTAAGACCAAATTCAAGCGAACGGATAGCACTATCTTGACCTATACCTTTATCATTACTATCGAGTTCTGCAGTAGTCTCAAAATTAAAACTATCTGTACTACAAAAAGCCTTTAAATCTTTGTAGTTTAATTCATTATTCTTATTCATCATAAGTACCTTCTTTCTAAAATTCATATGTATATATTATTTATATTGTAGGGGCGAGCATTGCTCGTCCATTATTTTGTATTATTTATATGTATTTTCGATTGGAAAATAACTATTTTTCAATCATTAACTTCATTATATATGCATCAAACTGTCCCTTATAATAATTCTTCCTAATTCCAATATTTTTAAACCCAAAATTTTCGTATAATTTAATAGCAGAGGAATTTTCTACATTTACCTCTAGAGTAACAAAATAGCAATTTAAGGACTTAGAAATATCAATTAAATTTTGTAAAATCTTAGAACCAATTTTATTATTCCTTTTATCAAATCTAACAGCTATATTATTTATATTAGCCTCATCTAAAACAACAGAAATACCACCAAATCCTACAATATCATCATCTTGAATTGCAATAATATAATGGCACTGAGGATTAGTTAATTCTTCTTTAAAAATGCCAAATGTCCAAAAATCATCGAAATTATTTAAATTAGTAGAAATTTTATTCAAATCCTCTAAAGTCATTTTACGAAAATCCATTAATTTGTACCTGTACTTTCTGCACTAGACTTCTTTAAATACAAAGGAGTAAGAAAATTTGAATCTCCATAAAGACCATTACAGTATTTATCAAAGGCACACCTTCCAATATCTATGGCAGATATAATCTCATTAGGATGTATTTGTATTTTATCAGATTTTATCATATCATTTAAAATTATTCTACAATTTCCTACAAAAAAAATATTTTTTTGTAGATTATTTACAAAGTTCCCAATATTTTCAATAGAATCAAAGAAATAATCATGAGTTTGAACTAGATTTTCATTATCAAATTTAAAAATTCCACAATATGCATTACCATGATTAGCATTTAGTAAAGAACAAATATAATATTCATTAGTAGTTTGTAGGGGCGAGCAATGCTCGTCCGTGAAATCTAGATTAGGAATATTACATAATTTATATGCAAAACCTTCCAATGAAGTAATACCAACACTTGGCTTATTAGTAACATCACAAAAAGCTTTAATTGTAGAAAGACCAATTCTAATTCCAGTAAAAGAACCGTGGACCTTTATCACAAGCAAATAAATCAATATCATTAAGAGCTAAATTAGCTTCAAAGAGCACGTCTCTAATAAGAGGCATAAGTGCAACTGAATGTGTGTTAACTGCTTCTAAAGTCTTTTCTAAAAAAACATTTCTATCTTCTAAAACTGCAACAGAGCAAACTTCAGTTGCAGTATCAATAGCTAAAATTTTCATTTTAAAACCTTTCTTATTAACAAAATTTATTTATTCAAATAATTTCTCTGTAGGGGCGATTATTAATCGCCCGTTCTTAATAAACATTTTCGATAGTCAAATTTCTATAATTTTCATTTTCTGGAACTCTTTCAAAAGTGATTTTTGTGTATTTAGGAGGCAAAGCATCTTCGATAATGTCTCCCCATTCAATAATAGAAATTCCTTTATCAAAATACTCATCTCCACCAATATTATAAAAATCTAATGAATTTTTTAATCTATAAACATCAAAATGATATATAGTAATATTATCAGAAATATACTCATTAACAATAGTAAAAGTAGGACTAGAAATTTCATTTTCAATTCCAAAAAAAGAGAGAATACCCTCAGTAAACTTAGTCTTACCAGAACCTAAATCTCCAATAAGAACAATAACATCTCCCAATTTTAAATCCTTAGCAAAATCCTTAGCAAAATTTAATGTATCCTCAGGACTTTTAGATAGAAAATTATACAAAAAAATCACCTCTTAAATCTAAAACATTATACATTAAAATTGCAAAAAAATCAACAATTATCAAACATTAGGCATTAAAATTATGTATTAGTGATGAAAGTTTAAATATTGCTATTTACAAAAGCAAAAAAAGATGTTAATATATTTAAGTAATAAACATAGAATATAGATAATGTAGAAAATATGTAAGACTCAAAATGTAATTTATAAGAATATATGCAGGTGTGGTGGAATTGGTAGACGCGATAGACTCAAAATCTATTATAGGAAACTATGTGTGGGTTCGAGTCCCACCACCTGCACCAACGACGTATCTGTTCGAACTAAATTGAACAGAATTGATACAGAAATCAATCAGAAAATAAAATCTGGTTGATTTTTTTGTTGCTTAAAAACAATATTAAAATCATCCAAATGAAAGGATGGTGCGAAAAATGAAGATAATTAAGCAAGAACTAGAATTTGAGGAATGTCTAAAACAACGACTTGAATTTATATGTGAGTTTTCCAAAGTTAATCCTACATTTATCAATGGTAGTATTAGAAAATTAGAGCGAACTAATCTTACATATATTGAGCCACATAGAGTGATTATTAAGAATATTACTTTTTTAGTTTTTAATTATTCTAATGACATTTATATTACTAACTTAACTAAAAAGATTAAATTATCAGAGTTAGAAGAATATTTGAAAAACATATAATTGTAAATATTTGACATTTCTTAAAATCGTGATATAATATAGGCAATAAATTACATATAGCTGTCTGTCAAGAGTTATATGTTTATGAGTACTTTGAAAAGATTATATTATATTGCATTATTATATTTTATTTTACGATAAATGGATTTAAGAGATGTCAAGGGTACTCGTGTACTTTGATGTCTCTTTTTGTTTTATAAGGAGGAGTGAGAATTGAACGAAGAAAAGAAAAAATGTGGATTGTATATGAGAGTTTCCACCGAAGACCAAGCTCGCGAGGGATTTAGTCTTCCAGAGCAAAGAGAAAGATTAGAAACTTTTTGTAAGTTTAAAGGTTATGAGATAGTAGACTACTACGAAGATGCTGGAATAAGTGCTAAAACTGGTAATTATAGACCAGAGTTTGAGAGATTAAAAGCTGATATTAAAGCTAAAAAGATAAATACTATTGTTGCCCTAAAACTAGACAGAATAACAAGAAGTATATGTGATTGGGAAAAACTAATAACTTTTTTAGATGACAATAATGCTTATCTTGACTGTGCTAATGATGAAATAAATACTACAACTGCAAATGGAAAAATGATTTCAAGACTTTTAATGAGTGTTAGTCAAAATGAAATTGAAAGAACTAGCGAAAGAACAAAAGTAGGACTAGCAGGAGCAATAAAGTCAGGACATATTCCTCACGTTGCCCCATTAGGCTATAAACACGAAGATAAAAGGTTAGTAATAGATTATTCTACTAAAGATATTGTAATTAGAATATTTGACTTATATTACAATGGCTATTCTTATCAGAAAATAAGTAATCTATTCAACGAAGAAAAAGTGTTAGAAAAAGATAATTGGCGAGATTCAACTATACAAACTATTCTTGAAAATGAAATATATAAAGGTGATTTTATTCACGGAAAAAGAACAAAACACCCAACCTATTATGAAGATGTTGTCGAACCTATTATCTCAAAAGAAATGTGGGCAGACTGTCAAGTACAGAAAAAGAAAAATTCAAGAAGTTTTCAAAGAACATTGACATATTTATATTTACAGAAACTTAAGTGTCCTAAATGTAATCGTATTTTAGGTGGTAAAGCTACTACAAAGAAAAGTGGAAAGTCTTACTTCTACTACTATTGTAATGATTGCAAAATTGAATTTAAAGAAAAAGTTATAAACGATTATTTCAATCAATTTATTAGTGAATTAGTAGAATATGACTCTGTTGTAAATCAATTCTTCTTGCCTATGATAAAGCAAAAATTTGATGAGCCTAAAGAACAATTAGAAAAAGAAATAAAAGAACAAAACAATAAACTTGAAAGAATTAAAAAAGCCTATATCAATGGAGTATTTGAACTAAAGGAATATAACGAAGAAAAGAAAATTGTTGAAAATGCTATTGAAGAATTACAGAACAAATTAGAAATTACTGATTGCACCGAAGAACTAAAATTTACACCAAAAGATATATTACTAAAAAGAGATATTGATTTCATTAACAAGGTTAAGCTAGAACAAGAATATAAAGCAAGAACTAAAACTTGGAAAGACTATACCAGACAAGAACAAGCAGAACTTATAATGAAATATGTTGATGATATAGAACTTGCTTTAGTTGGTAATGAAGTAGTTGTAACACAAATAAATTTTAGAGAATCAATTTGTAAACCTTGTCAGGAATTATATGATAATGGTTATATTGATACAACAAAACCTATGATACTCGGCAATGTGCTTGGTAGTGTTAGATTTAGTAATTACTTGCCAGAGGAAGAAGTTGGCGAAATCATTATGAGATTAAGGCAATATTATGATGTTCATTATACAGAGGCAACATACTATGTAGATAAACAAGTATTTTATTTCAATTTTGCTGAAGATAACTCTGCTATTGTTAGAGTATTTCCATTAAAAGATTATTATAAACTAGATCCAGAGGGAAAAATGGAAACGTATGAATTTGGAATACTTTATATTAATGAGGAAGATAAATTTCAAATGAAAGAAATTGATACTGCATTTGATTATATACCAGATGAAAGCAATGATAGTGTAATTTATACAAAAGAGCCTACCCCTATTTCAGTAGGTGTAAAGCCAGTAAAGTTCTGCGAAGAAATGCAAGAAGAAACAAATTAACAGAGTAATAGGGCTCCCAAAAAGCAGTGCTTTTTGGGAAAGAGGAAAAGCAACGAAACGA
>CAOKMR010000006.1 GCA_948469815.1 uncultured Clostridiaceae bacterium
GTGTAGATGATGGTGGTAATATTATTAGACCAGACTATGTAACAGAAACATTTTTAAAATTACTAAAAAAGAAAAATTTAAAGATTATTCGTTTTCATGATTTAAGACATACTTGTGCAAGTATTTTACTAAAGAATGGAGCAAATATGAAAGAAATTCAAGCATGGCTAGGTCATTCAAATTATAATACTACTGCTAACTTATATGCACATTTAGATACAAGTAGTGTAAATGATGTTGGAAAAGTAATAACAAGTGTATTTAGCACAAAAAAAGAAGTAGCTACTGCTTAAAAACTACTTCAACTAAAATATGTACTTTTAAACTGAAAATATAAAAATTAAATTTTTTAGATGATTTTTTAGATGTAACCTAAAATTTTAATTTTTATAGTACAAAATAGTGTTTGGTGGCTTCTAGTGGAATCGAACCACTGACACGGAGATTTTCAGTCTCCTGCTCTACCAACTGAGCTAAGAAGCCATAAGATTGCACCAAAGATTTTCAGTCCTTTGCTCTACCAACTGAGCTATCAAGGCGTATAAGTGAACTGTTGGTTTTCAATCCTTTGCTCTATCAATAAAGCAAAAAATGGCGACCTGGAACGGGCTCGAACCGTCGACCTCTAGCGTGACAGGCTAGCGTTCTAACCAACTGAACTACCAGGCCGTAAAAAAATGGTGGGCGCTATAGGGCTCGAACCTATGACCTCCTGCTTGTAAGGCAGATGCTCTACCAACTGAGCTAAGCGCCCATTTTCTTTCGACATTGATTATTATACGTAATTTTCATAAAAATGTCAATACTTTTTTTAAATTTTTTTACTTTTTTTATTTTCCTTGATTGAGTAGACATATATGTTACCAAATATGTCTACTCAATCTTCCCGTTGAAGTTAATTCGGAATGCACTTTTATAATTTCTTCAACTCAATTTAATGTATTTTTAATGCTTTGCGCTTAGTTGTATTAATAATTCCATATTGTCGTCTTCTGCTGATTTATTTTTTCTTATTGCTCCACATTTTTTACATCTAAATATTATAACATATCCCTTTTTGTTATTCATTTCTAATCCTATTGGTTCTAAAAGTCCATGACATTTTTCTTGTCTATCTCCTGGATTTACATCAACATGTTTTGAATGTAAACATATTGGACAATGGTTTCTACAGGTATAACCTAATTTTTCTACTTTTGTTCCACAATTATCACATATAAATTCTTCATCTATTTTTGTAAATTTACTATACATTAAATGCGCTTCCTCCTATAAATTCACGGATTAATGACGTCTTTGGTATATATTCCTCTGGTATTGAATTGAAATATTTTAATAAATTGTATAATCTTGTTGCCTCTGCACATTCAGGATTAGAATTATCTATCTCTTTTAAAAGTGGTATTGCATAATCCTTTAATACTGCTAATTCATATATTAATGAAGAGTTAAACATAGTATCTGCTTCTTCTTGATATGGGAATATATATTTACTTTCACCTCTATTTACTGAGTACCATGTTTTTATTGTTTGTAAAGCAGAATATCCTCTAAAATTATTATCCCTTACAATTCTTCTTATTAATCTAGTATCAGTAGTAGATATATTATTATAATAGTCTAAGTTTAATACTGTTAAATCACTAATATATATTTTATATTTTTGCTCTCTTGGAATTGACATTGTTAGTTTATCATTTAAACAATGTATACCTTCCATTACTAATATATCATTTGAGTCTAATCTTATTGTATTTCCATTATATTCCTTATGACCATTTGTGAAATTGAAAGTTGGCATTTCAACTTCTTCTCCTGCTAATAGTCTTTGAATATGTTTATTTAATAATTCAACATCTAAGGCTTCTAAACATTCAAAATCATAGTTTCCAAATTCATCTTTAGGGTTATCTTCTCTTTCTACAAAGTAATTATCTACAGATATTGTTACTGGCCTTTTTCCATTTAACATTAATTGAATTCCTAATCTATTAGCAAATGTAGTTTTTCCTGATGAAGAAGGTCCTGCTATTAAAACTATTTTTGTAGATTTATTATTAACTATTTTATCGGCTATGTCAGAAATTTTCTTTTCATGTAGTGCCTCTGAAAGTATTATGGTTTCTTTACCTTTCTCTTCTTCTATTCTTTTATTTAGTTTATTAACCGTATCTATGTTTAAAATTTTATATATTTCATCGTATTCATCTAATGTTGATAATAATTTTTTAGTCTCTTTAAATTGAGCAAGTTCATTTGGTGCTTCTCTACTTGGATATTTAATTAAAAATCCATCTTTATATTTTACTAAATCAAATACTTTAACTACTCCTGTAGAAATAGGCATTACTCCAAAGAAATAGTTATAATAATCTTCACAATAATATAATGATATTTTATCTGTTTCATCTTTTTTATTTAATTGCAATAATATACCTGTTTTATTTTTCTCTTTTTCATAAAACTTTCTAGCTTCTTCCCTAGACATAACTACTTTTGTTATTTCTAAATCTTTTTCTACAATCTCTTGCATTTTAGTCTTTACTTTATTTATCATTTCGTCTGTTATTTCTACATTATCTATAACACAGTACATAGAATTTGATAATTGATAATTTACAGTTAACTTCGCCTCAGGATATACTTCTTTAAAAGCTTTAGCCATTATATAAAGTGCTCCTCTTACATATACCCTTTTTCCTTCTTTATTAGTATAATCTAATAATTCTATATTACAGTCTTCATGGATTTTATGATTTAAACTTTTAACTTTATTATTGCAAATACATGTAATTATCTTATTTTTTGAATTTTCTATTTCATTTTTTAATGCATCTTTTATTTTCGTATTTGGTTCTACGTTAAAAGTTTTATCTTTATATGTTATTTTCATGTTTTCTATCTTTCCTTTCTTAAGGTACAAATTGGTTAGAAAAGAATCATTTTCAACCTTGTTTGCTTTCACATTTTCATTATTAATACTTATATTATTACCAATTCTAAAAAAATTTTTCTAATTCTCGTTATAATACTTAATATCCCCTAGGTTCTAGTTTTAGATATATTGGTTTTTCCTCTCTTATAATTGTTGATACTCCGTGTCCTGGGTAAACTAATGTATCATCTGGTAATATTAATAATTTATTTACTATTGAATTCATAATTTCTTCTAAGCTTCCTGTTGGTAAGTCTGTTCTTCCCCAAGTACCTCTAAATAAAGTATCTCCCGAAAATAACATCTTGTGTTCTTTACAATACAATGATATACCTCCACTTGTGTGACCTGGAGTATGAATTACTCGCATTTGTATATCTCCTAAATGCAATAAATCTTCATCATCTACTCTTCTAACATCATTTAATATTACAGGTTCCATTCCAATATATTCTGTTAGCATTATTTCTTGATTATTTATATTTCTTTCGCAAATTCTATGTAGTAGTATTGTTCCTCCTGCTTTTTGCCTTAATTCATTTACTCCCCCTACATGGTCTCCATGACAATGAGTTACTAATATATATTTTAACTTAGCTTCTAAAATTTCTAACATTTCTAATATTTTATCAGTTTCACCTGCTGGGTCTATTACCATAGTTTCTTTTGTTATCTCATCATGTATTATATAGCAATTTGTTGGATCTACCAAAAGAGTATTTATCTTTAATGTCTTTAGTATCATTTTTATTATTTTCCCTTCTAATTCTTTATATATAATATATTTGTAAAAGAATTGTTATTTGACTAGGCAAATGAAAATGAAATCAATGAGGCGTACTAGTGTACGTTTATTTGATTTCATTTGAAATTTAACAACGTCAAATGGCAATTATTTTGCAAAAGTATTAGTTTTTACGCTTAACCTCATAAACACTATCAATCTTTCTTAAAACTCTAAATAATTTGTTTAATGTTTCTAGATTTTCTATCTCAGTAGTAACTTCTGTTATAACTATTTTTTCTTTTGTAACCTTTGAACGAATATCCATTATGCTTACTTTTTCATTTCCAAATTCTCTTACAATATCTGATAATAGACCATCTCTATCATTTGAAAATATCTCTATATTTACAGTATAAGAGGTTTTTGCCTTTTCATACCAAGCAACATCTATTATTCTATCTTCTTGTTCTAATAATTCATATACATTTATACAATCACTTCTATGAACAGAAACACCTCTTCCTTTTGTAATATAACCTATTATTTTATCTCCTGGCACAGGATTACAACATTTTGCAAATTTAACTAAACAATTATCTATTCCTTTTACAATAATACCAGAATTCGTTGGCTTTCCTTGAATCTTTTTACTTGAACTAGAAAGTTCCTCAATTTTCTTTTCTAATTCTTCTTCTTTGTGGTCTTTAGAGTATTCATTTAATAGTTTAGAAACTATTTTTCCTGGTGATATTGCCCCAAATCCTACAGATGATTGCATTTCTGTTACATTTGGAAATTTATATCTTTCTAACATTGCATTAATATATTCTTGTTTGTAAAGTTCTGTTTCTGTTAGTCCAACTCTTTTTATTTCTCTCGAAAGTAATTCTTTTCCTCTTTCAATATTTTCTTCTCTATTTGCTTTTTTAAACCATTGTTGAATTTTGCTTTTTGCTCTGGTACTTTGAACAAATTTAAGCCAATCTCTGCTTGGTCCTTTCGCATTATCAGATGTTATTATGTCCACAATGTCTCCATTGTTCAATTTTGTTACTATTGGCATCATCTGCGAGTTTATTTTACACCCAGTCATTCTATTTCCTATTTCTGTATGTATACTATAGGCAAAGTCTATTGGTGTTGCATCTTTGGGCAATACTTTGATTTCACCATTTTTAGTGAATACATATACTTCATCTTCAAATAATTCTTTCTTTAATGTGTTTAAAAATTCATTTGGGTCATTCATTTCTTTTTGCCATTCTAATGATTCCCTTAACCATGAAAGTTTGTCTTCTTCAACTTTTACTGTAGTCTTCTTAAATCTATTTGCTTCCTTATATGCCCAATGTGCTGCTATACCAAATTCAGCTATCCTATGCATGTCCCAAGTACGTATTTGTACCTCTACTGGTGTTGCATTAGGTCCTATCAAAGTTGTATGTAGTGATTGATACATATTAGCTTTTGGAACAGCTATATAGTCTTTAAATCTTCCTGGCATTGGATTATATAGTTCATGCACAACACCTAATGCTGCATAACAATCTTTTACTGAATTAACTATTATTCTTAATGCGAATAAATCATATACTTGCTCTAAAGTTATTCCATCTCTTTGCATTTTTCTATAAATACTATAAATATGTTTTGCTCTTCCTGTAGTGTCTGCAACTATTTTTGCTTTTTTTAATTCTATTGTAATTTCTTTTTTTATTTTATCTACAAAGTCTAATCTTTCTTCTCTTTTCTCATTTAATCCTTCTAAAATTTCTCTATATTCATCTGGATATAAATATTTAAAGCTTAAATCCTCTAATTCCCATTTTAATGAATACATACCTATTCTATTTGCAAGTGGTGCATATAAATCCATCGTTTCTTTTGAAATTGCAAGTTGCCTATCCCTTGTTAAGTATTTTAAAGTTCTCATGTTGTGTAATCTATCTGCAAGTTTTATAAGTATTACTCTTATATCTTTTCCCATAGCTAAAAACATTTTTCTATAGTTCTCAACTTGTTGTTCTTCTTTATCCGTGTATTGTAATTTTTGTAATTTTGTTACGCCATCTACAATTTCAGTTACTTCTTTTCCAAATTCTTTTATTAAATCTTGACGTGTTGCTTCTGTATCTTCTATAACATCATGCAATAGAGCAGCGCAAACTGTGGTAGTATCCATTCCTAATCCCGCAAGAATATTTGCTACATTTAATGGGTGTATAATATATGGTTCTCCTGATTTTCTCTTTTGTGATCCATGATATTGTAAAGCATAATTATATGCTCTTGTTACTGTTTTTATATCTGCTATTTTATTATTCTTCTTTATTGTAGATATTAGGTCATTTAATGTTATTTGCTGTTCTTCTTGCATTTGTTATCATCCCTTCTCGAGTTACAAATTTCTTCTCTTATTTTTAAGATTAAAATTCTATTTTCTCTTCAATCCATTTATTTAGTTCCTCTATTGGTAATCGTATCTGTTCCATTGTATCTCTATCTCTTATTGTTACTGTATTATTTTCTAATGTATCAAAGTCTATTGTTACACAATAAGGAGTTCCTATTTCATCTTCTCTTCTATATCTTTTTCCTATACTTCCTGTTTCATCATAATCACAAATAAATTTCTTAGATAACATATCATATACCTCATTTGCTTTGTCTGATAATTTTTTAGATAATGGAAGTATTGCAACTTTATATGGTGCAAGTGCCGGATGTAAATGTAGTACTATTCTCGTATCTCCTTCTGCAATTTCTTCTTCATCATATGCATTACATAAAAATGCTAGTGCTACTCTGTCTGCTCCTAATGATGGTTCTATACAATACGGTACATATTTTTCATTGGTTTCTGTATCTAAATAATTCATATCTTCTTTAGAAAATTCCATATGTTTTTTTAAGTCAAAGTCTGTTCTGTCTGCAATTCCCCATAGTTCTCCCCAACCAAATGGAAAAGCAAATTCTATATCTGTTGTTGCATTACTATAATGTGATAATTCTTCTTTTTCATGATCTCTTAGTCTTATATTTTCTTCTTTCATTCCTAAAGATAATAGCCAATTTTTACAATATTCTTTCCAATATGAATGCCATTTTAAGTCTGTTCCTGGCTTACAGAAAAACTCTAATTCCATTTGTTCAAATTCTCTTGTTCTAAATGTAAAGTTTCCTGGTGTTATTTCATTTCTAAAGGCCTTTCCTATTTGAGCAATTCCCATTGGTAGTTTCTTTCTTGTAGTTCTTAAAACGTTTTTGAAATTAACAAATATTCCCTGTGCGGTTTCTGGTCTTAAATATATTTCAGCTTTTGCATCTTCTGTAACACCTTGAAATGTTTTAAACATTAGATTAAATTTTCTAATTGATGTATAATTTAATTTTCCACATACAGGGCAAACTATATTATTATCATTTATGTATTTAACTGTTTGCTCGTCAGACCAACCATCTGCTATTACATCCTTACCATTCTTTGTTGCCCATTCTTCAATTAGTTTATCTGCTCTATGTCTAGATTTACATTCTTTACAATCTATTAAAGGGTCTGAAAATCCTCCAACATGCCCAGAAGCAACCCAAGTTTGTGGATTCATAAGTATTGCTGCATCTAAACCTACATTCATTTTATTTTCTTGAATGAATTTTTTTCTCCACGCTGTTTTTACATTATTTTTAAATTCTACTCCTAATGGTCCATAGTCCCAAGTGTTTGCTAATCCTCCATATATTTCTGAGCCTGGATATATATATCCTCTTGCTTTACACAAGTTTACAATTTTTTCCATTGATTCTAACATTTTTATTCCTCCTTTTATACATTCAATAATATTATAGTGACACAGTATACTTAGCAAATTTTTTATGCACTGTTCACAAAACCATGAGAATAGGAAAATTTTTCTTATTCTCATGGTTTTTCTAAGTTTGCGTGTCCAGAAAACTAAATTTCTTGTTTATTTAATTTTATTGCATTACAGATTAATGTTAAGAAATATATAAGTGCTAAAAATATTATAAAGAACTCATTAACTGGTATTCTTGTTAATGCAACTATACTTACATATAATGCACTTACTCCAATTAGTGTTAATACTGGAATTCCTATACATTTTATAATTCCTTGATTTCTATATCTAACTATAAAATACACAAGTATCACTATTGTTGTTATAACTATTGGCGATATATATTTTGTTATCATTTCCCATATATTTACTTGAGGTATTTGTGTTACTATTATATCATTTTCTTTATTAATCTCTATCTCATATTTTTCATTTAGTTTTTGGACTATATTGTTTTGTTGTTCTTCTGTTATATCTTTTGCTACTATTGATACGACTGTTCCAAAGGTATTCCCTTGTTGTATTTTTAATTTATTCGTACCTAAAATTTCTTTTGCTATTTCTTCAATTTCATTTACTTTAAATTCTTTAGTTAAATATATATTCATTCTTACAGATTTTGAATATAATAAATCATAATTATAACCTTTTACACATATCATAATTATTCCTGCTAAAATAATTAGCGCAACTATTACCATTATTATTTTTATAATATTATTTATGTTTTTCATAATCTAACATTCCTTCCTTCAATTTATTTTTTTGCTTCTTCTATTAGTAATGTTCTAGTAAATAAAACATTCATTAATGCTATTACAATTATTCCCCAGAATAAAAGTGTTCCTATTGAAGAAATTGCTGAAGATGAGTTATATGTGAATATGACTGATGGAATTAAAGTTATTATTAATAAATCTATTACTTTTAAGCATGATTTATATATTTTTGCTTTTCTATCTTCTTTAGAATCATTTTTGTCTAAGTTTCTTAAAATCTTACAATTTACATATGTGTTTATTAAAATAAGTATTAAACTAGGTATTATAGTCTCAAGACCTATTTCTGTTTTTGTATATCTTACTATAATTAGTAATAATGCTATTGAACCAATATAAACTATTGTTGATAATAACCCTAATTTCTTGTATTTAATTATTATATATATTATAGTTATTAAAATTATTAATGCTATTATCCCTAACATAATATATTTAAATATATTGTTTGCATATACAGATTGCATATAATCACTTGATTGTACTTCATATTCTAGTGGCATTTCACCATTAGATAATAATGTTGCATAATATTGCGCTTGTTCTACATTTTCACTTATTGTATCACTGTCTGTACTTGATGAACCAATTGTTATGGTTAATTCTCCATTTTTTATTTCTTCATCAAAGTCTGTAGATAAAAAGTCTTCCCCATTTATTTTCATTGTAATTGTTTTTTTATTAGCTGTTTCTTCTGTTCCTTCTGTATCTTCTGTATTTTCAGATTCCTCTACTTTCTTATAGTCTTTACTAATTTGTTCTACTTTCTTTTTTCCTTCTTTGTTAAATTTTATGCTTAAATATACAGTAACTCCCGATTCTGTTGAATTATATAGAACACTTGCATTTTTAATATCATCATTTGTCATTAATACGTTTTTATCATTTGTATCTACTATTTCAAATTTTCCACTTGACAATAAGTGTGATAGAGTTGTATCTGTATTGTCTGTATCTGCTAGTTCTACATATATGTTGCCATTTTCTTCATTTAATCTTACATCATAATTTGCTATTTTTGAGCTTTTTAATCTTCCCCTAATAATTTTTTCTACTTTTTGATAATTTTCCTTTGTCTTACTTTCTTCACTATTTTCTGGCACTTGTTCTTTTGTGTATGAATTTTCATCTGCACCTTCTGGTATTGATTCTACAATATTTCCTTCTGAGTCACGGATTACCTCATTTGTATGATCTCCGACTTTTAATGTAGTTATTCTTGAACCCTTAATGCTTAATCCAAGTTCATAATCTGGTAATATATTATCGTAGGATACTAATTTCTTTATATATATTCCTCCAAATCCTACGACTGTAACTAATACCATTACTAATATTATTAGTGCAATTTTTAATTTTTTTTCCACTGTTCTCAATCCTTTCAATCTATAATAATTTTGTATCATTAATAATAAGTTCAAACCATATTTTTAAATATTTTGCTGCAAATTTACTCATTATCATTCTGTCTATAAATATCTCAAAATAATCTAATACTGGACATATTTCTGTGTCAATCTTAATTGATAAAACAATTTTTCTTTTTTCTTTGTCTAGAGTAAGTTGTGCATCTGTAACTGCATAATTTACTTTGTCATGCTTATCAAATGTCGCTATATTGGTCTTTACAACTCGATTTCTGTGTACATCTGATTTATCTGCTAAAATTAATGCGGCTGAGATATCACTTACAGCTGTGCCTGTTGCTTCATCATGATTTCCTATGGCTGTCATAATCTCTGTTCTTAATTGTGGATCCATTCCCATATCTTTTAAAATGTTGTATGCAAGTATTGCTCCTGAATGTGCATGGTCTTGCCTGTTTACACAGTTTCCTATGTCATGCAAGTATCCTGCTATTTTTGCTAACTCTACTCTTTCTGGAGGATACCCTAAATCCTGTAAAATTTTTCCTGCTCTTTCTGATACAATTGATGTGTGTCTTATAGAGTGTTCTGTATATCCTAATACATTTAACTGCTGCTGGGAACCACTTACTAGAGCTTGTACTTCTGGATTTTTTCTTACGTCTTCGAGTGTTATCATCTTCTAATAACCTTCCTTTCAGTTCATTTGTATATTAACTATTGAATTTTATAATAAATAAAAAAAAATTTCAACCCTTTTGGTTGAAATTATTTATATTTCTTATGTTACAAGCATAAAAGCCAGTAATTAAATATTAATTACTAGACTTTTTATTATATAATCGTCCCTTTTCTTCTAAAAGTTTAAAATTGCAACACCTTTTAGAAAGATTAGATGCAGGATTATTAATTTTTTCATTATATAATTTAATTGCATTCTTTTTAATTCTTTCTATTTTGTCATTAATTAAATCCAACTCAAAACTCAAGAATGCTATGTATAATGTTTTTTCTTTATCACTAGAAAAGTTCCTATAATTTTCTATATCTTTGTACTTTAATTCTTTAACATTTTCATCTGATATTGGAATCATATTATTAAGATTTAATACACCTATTATCCTATCACTTTGCATTATTTTTATAAAATCCATGCCTTCTCGTATTTTATAGTGTTTTTCTTTTGCTGAAGATATTGGAACATAATAATTGAACTCATTTATAGTTATTAATATGCCTATATACGGTTTTAATTTTGCATTATATTCAATATTTTCAACTTTTTCATCAAATTGCCTCAAATAATTGACATATTCTTTATCTGCTACATACCATTTTAACTTATTTTCTTTCATTTTTTGCTCCATATATAAATTTAGGTGGCAAAGTCTCCTCTACCACCTCTTTTACATCCATTTTTGACTGGAATGGTAAAACCTCTTTATATGCCTATTTTTAACTGGAATAGTAAAACCTCTTTATATGCCCATTTTTGACTGGAATGGTAAAACCTCTTTTATCATAACTGTAATAAGTTATTCTGTATTATTATATTAATTATACGTCATTTTTATTCTATTTGTCAATAGTTTCAATTTCTATTTTCCTAGGTTTAGACGAAAATTTGTAATTTGGCAATTACTTTTATACTCAATATTTGCTAATTTTGCTTGTTTACACAAATTGTAATTTAAACTTTCTTTCGAGTCAATGCAATCCCAAAGATTGATACAATAAGTATAAATGGTGCTATCCTAACAAATAGCCATTCAAACGAGTGTAAAGCAATTCCTAAAACAGCATATTCCAGATTATTATAATCCCAATTAAGGTAAGGACTATTTAATAAGAATAAAGAGATGAAAATTATTATTATGATTGCACATAATGAAATTAGTATCCAATTAATCATTTTTCTTCTTGCTTTATTCCTTTGCAATAGTTGTAAATTTATTATCTCTAATTTCTCAGAAATTGCTTTCAAATCATCTACTGTTGATTCTGAAATATTTTCTCCAAGTAAAGTGCTTATTGGTGTTTCAAGAACCTCTGATATTGAAACTAACATTTCCGAATCAGGAACTGACAATCCTTGCTCCCATTTAGAAATTGTTTGTCTTACTACATTTAATTTGATAGCAAGTTCTTCTTGTGAAAGTCCTTTTGATTTTCTTAATTGTTTAATGTTTTCTTTTAACATGTTAAACAACTCCTTTCTTTACAAACTATTATATAAAGAATAGTCCGTTGCTACAAGCAATGATTATTAACATTCAGGGTTTATCCATAAAATTGGGAGTTGTCGCTTAGATGCTATTCATTATATTCCACACATTTTTCTTCTAGTAATTTAAAATTACAGCATCTTGATTTTATATTTTCTGGTAATTTTCCGTTGTTATATAGTTGATATAATTTAAAAGATTTATTTTTTACTTGTTTATAGTTTGCGTTTAACCAATCTAATTGTTCTCTTAATAATTTTTGATATTTTAATTCTGCAATAGTTAATGTTTCTTTATTTAAGTCTACTAAAGAGTAATTAGTTTTTGTTACAGGTATCATATTATTAAAATTAACAGCTCCTAATTCGCCATCTTTAATTTTGAGGAAATCAACTGTATTCTTCATTTTTTTATGTTTAAGTTTTGGACTTGATAATGGTGCAAAATACTCACAAGTATCTATTTGAAATAATATTCCTATAAAAGGTCTTAGTTCTTTTTCATTTTTATTATAAGACACCTTATTATCAAATTTTCTTAAATAATCACAATAATCTGAATTAACTCTAACAATCTTTAAATTTATAATCATTACAAATTACCTCCTTAGTATTTCAATTATATATTAAAATTTTTAAAAATACAATAATGCAAAAGGATTAGAGTTTTACCTCTAATCCCCCTTTTTTAAGTTCCAATTTAATGGCTGGAAACACCGCTTTTTCAAATTCCAATTTAATGGCTGGATTCACCGCTTTTTTAAGTTCCAACTTTACGGCTGGATTCACCAACTTTTTTGCTATTTCTAGCAATAATATTATATGTAATTTATATAAATTTATTGCTTTCTGCATTTTAAATATATCATATTTTTAGATAATAATCAATATTTTTTGAAAAAATTTTTAGCTTACATATTTTCTATGGTTATAATTCACAGCCAAGACAAAGTGTCGATAATAAAAAGCACCACCAATACTAACTTTTGATTGAAATTATTGATATTATAATCTCTAATGTCTAATTTCTAACATCTAGCATCTAGCATCTATTTCAACAATTCTATTGCTTTTTTTAGTTGCTCATCAACTTCTGTTTCTTTTTCATCTACAATTTCATAATCTGGTGTTATCCCTACTTTATTGATTTTATTTCTGTTTGGAGTAAAATATTCCTTTATTGTTATTTTTAGCCCACTTCCATCATTTAATGTATATAATTCTTGTATAACACCTTTTCCAAATGTCTTTTCCCCTACAATTGTTGCTTTCTTGTAATCTTGTATTGCTCCTGCTAGTATCTCTGAAGCACTTGCTGTTTCATTATTTACTAAAATTATAATAGGTACATCTATAATAGGGGCATTTTTTGATGTTTCTATTTCCTCTGTTTTGTTCTTGTCTGCTGTTATTAACATTGTAGAGTCTTTGTCTAAAATATAGTCTGTTATTTGTAATGCTTCGTCTACTATTCCTCCACCATTGTTTCTTAAATCTATAATTAAAGATTTTATATTTTTATTTTTTAATTCTTCATATGCAGTTTTAAATTGCTCTGCACATCCTTCATCAAAAGTAGCAAGTTCTATATAACCTATATTTTCTTCTAATACTACTCCTTCTACTGGATATAGCTCTACACTTGCTCTTTCTAATGTATAGTTAATTGTTTGCCCATTTCTTACTATTTCTAAATCAACTGTTGTTCCTTCTTCTCCTTTTATGTTTGTAGACATTTTAGTTAATTCACTTGCATCATAAGATACTCCATTTACTTTTGCTATTATATCTTTAGCTTGCAATCCTGCCTTTTCTGCTGAACTATTTTTGATAGTTGAAGAAACTTTTATAACATTATTTTCTGTGTCTGCTTCCATATAAATTCCAATTCCTACATAGTTTCCTGTAGTATATGTTGTAAATGTTTTCATTTCTTCAGGAGTAAAGTATTCTGTATATTCATCTCCTACTGCACTAATATATCCTTTTATTGCTGCTTCTATCATTTCTCTCTCATTCATATCATATAGGTATCTTTTATTTAGTAATTCTTTAAAAGAGGTTAATGTTGCTCCTAATCCAGTAGTATCTCCCTTTGTTACTGCAATGTATTTTATACCTCCAGTTCTATATAATAAAATACTTGTTACACAAAATGTTACAACAGCAGTAATAATTATTATCATTACAGTTTTGTATATTCGTGATAATTTTTCCTTGTTTATTTGCATTTATACCTCTCCTTTACATTATTATTGCGAAAGTTAATTAACATTATGTCTTATATATTATAGATAAATTATCTCATTTATTCTATAATAATGCTTGCAAAAATGCAAAAATAATAAAATAAATTTTATTATTTTTGCATCTAATCTTTGTTGCCACTATATATTATATTCACAATTTATTTTTATAGACCTATATATGGTGCTGGATTTACATATGTACCACTATTTAAAACTCCAAAGTGTAAGTGATATCCTGTTGAGGCACCTGTTGAACCTACTGTTGCAATTGTTGACCCTCTTGCTACTTTACTTCCTAATCCTACATTAATTGTTGAACAGTGTGCATATACGGTAACTAATCCTCCACCATGACTTACCATAATATAATTTCCAAATCCACTTCCACAACCACAGCTTCTTGATTTTCCGTAATTGTGTGAACAACCTGTATAAACTGCTATAACTGTACCAGATTCTGCTGCAAGGATCGATGTTCCTTTTGGTGCTGCTAAATCTATTCCTTTATGATATGATGAACCACCTGCTAATGGGCTACCTCTTGAGCCGAAATATGAAGAAACTCTAGTATATCCTGGACATGGAAATTGTAAACTTCCACCAGAATATGAACCTCCTGTATTTGCATTTTGTTGTGCTAATCTTTTCCATTCCTCTTCTTGTCTTGCTAACTCAGCAGATTTTGCTTCTTTTTCTTTTTGTAATGCAGCATCTTCTGCATTCAATTTTGAAACAATATTTTGTCTTTCATTTCTTTTATTTGTTAATGTTGTTTTTTGTTTTTGGACTTGTATCTTTTCTTCTTCTGCTTTCTTTTTCTTATCTTCTAATGTTATTTTATCATTCTCTATTTTTTCTTTTTCTTTTTCTAATTCATCTAATAATTGTTCATCTAATTCTAGTATTTCATTTAAAGTATAATAACTAGATAGAAAATCTGTTAAGCTAGTAGAATTTAAGAATACATCTAATATTGTTTTCTTTCCATATTTGTATTGTCTAACTACTCTTTCACATGCAAGATTGTGTTTTTTATCATATTCTGCTTTTTTTTGTTCTAATTCTTTTTCTAATTCACTTATTTCCTTTTCTAATTGTTTTAGGTTTTTTTGAACTACATCTAAATTATATTGAACCTCTGCAATATCTCCATCTAACGAGTCTAATTGTTTCATTTCATCTGATAAGTTATTTTTTACTTCCTCTAATTCTTTTTCAATTTCATCAATTTCTTCTTTAGTATCTTGTATATCCTGTTGAGTTACTGCATATGTACTATAAATTGTACAAAAGATTAATATTGCTACTAATAATATTGATAATACTAATTTCATGCTTGCTTTCATTTCTCTTTAATTCCTTTCGTTTGTATTCTTATATATCAGCGTAATTTATATGAGTGCAATAAAATATCATTTTATAAACTCATACTTCTAAGTATTTACGCATTGACATCCCACTTCCTAATACACCAATTCCTATTCCTATTGTTAAATACATTATTAAAATTAAATTGATCATATCTGCAAATGATACTAAGCTTATATTTAATTTTTGTAATGTTTCTACTTGCACTGCTTGTACTGCAATAGCATTATATGCAAATCCAACTATTATAAGTGTGATTAGTGCTGCTATTATTCCAATTATCATTCCTTCTACTACAAATGGCCAACGTATAAAGTTATTTGTTGCCCCTACATATTTCATGATTGATATTTCTTTTCTTCTAGCATGTACCGATAATTTTATTGTATTTGATATAATAAATATTGATATTATTATTAGTGCAACAAGTATTACAAATATTCCTATTCTTAAACCTTTTGCTATTGATGATAATGTTTCTATTGTACTATCTGTAGCTACAATGTCATCTATGATTTCTTTATTATCTATTCTTATATCTTTTATTTGTTGTTGAACTTGCTTATTTAAAGATAAATCTGTTAATGTAACAGTATATGAAGCTTCTACATAATCCTCTGTAACTCCTTCCATGAATTTATCATGGTCTTTCATATCATCTTTCATCTGATTTAGAGCGTCTTCTTTTGATACATATTTTGTAGTATTAACTCCTTCAATCTTCATTATCTCTTGTTCTACTTTTTTTATTTGTTCATCTGTTGCATCCTTTACTATAAATGCTTGCATTCCTTGCTGTTTTTCTATATTCGTTACTATATGATTAATATTTTCTCCTAGTATAAAGAATGCTCCAAACATTAACATTGTTAAGCACATGGTTGTTATTGAAATCATTGTAGATTTTTTGTTTTTTAAGACGTTTCTAAATCCTTCTCCAATCAAATAACTAATAATATTATATCTCACTATTATAACCACCTTTTTTATCGTCTCTTACTATTACACCTTTATCTATTTGAATTACTCTTTTTTTCATTTCATCAACTATATCTTTTGCATGAGTTGCTACAACGACTGTTGTACCTCTTAAGTTTATTTCATTTAATAGGTTCATTATGTCCCAAGCTGTCTCTGGGTCTAAGTTTCCTGTTGGTTCGTCTGCAATAATCATTGATGGATTATTAACTAATGCTCTTGCTAATGCTACTCTTTGTTGTTCTCCTCCAGAAAGTTCATTTGGATACATTTTTGCTTTTCCACTAAGTCCTACTAATGATAATACCATTGGTACTTGTCTTCTTATATGTCTTGGTGTTGCTCTTACTATATACATTGCATATGCTACATTATCATAAACTGTTTTATCTGGTAATAATCTAAAGTCTTGGAAAACCACTCCCATACTTCTTCTTAAATATGGAACTCTACTTTTCTTTAAGAATGTAGTGTCTTTTCCATTTATTATTATATTTCCTGATGTTGGTTCTTCTTCTTTTAATATCATTTTTATTAATGTTGATTTTCCTGAACCTGATGCTCCTACTAAAAACGCAAATTCTCCTTTTTCTATTTTAAAGTTTGCATTTTCAACTGCTGGCACATCACTAGTTCCATATACTTTTCTTACATTTCTAAATTCTATCATTTTTGCTCTCTTCCTTAATAGATTTATAAATAATTGAATTTGTAATTATATATATTATGACATTTTTCTCTATGATTTTAAAAAAATTTTTTTCTATACATATATACATTTATATCATAACAATAAATAAAATTTATTTCAAGACTTTTTTCTTAATATTTTTTATTAATTTTTAGTTTCTTTTCCCTTTTCTTACGTATTCTTTGTTTTCATAGCGATTTTTGTTGTTTTGTAAATTTTTTGTGTCCTATTTTATTCTTTGTTTTACAATTTCATACATTACAATTCCTGCTGATACTGATGCATTTAATGAGTTTATTTTTCCTTTCATCGGGATTTTTACTAGTCCATCACAGTTCTTTTTTACTAAATCACTCATTCCAGAGCCTTCACTTCCTATTACTATGGCTACCCCATCTCTAAAGTCTTGATTATAATACATAGTTTTAGCTTCTCCATCAGTTCCATAAATCCATATATTATCCTCTTTTAAATATTTTATAGTATCATTTATATTGCTAACTCTTGCTACTTTTACATGTTCTACTGCTCCTGCTGAGGTTTTTGCTACTGTTGCATTTACTGCTACCGACCTTCTTTTAGGTATTATTATTCCATGTACTCCTGCTGTTTCTGCTGTTCTAATAATTGACCCTAAATTATGTGGGTCTTCTATTCCATCTAAAATTAATATAAATGGTTTTTCTTCTTTTTCTTTTGCATATTCTAAGATATCATATACATCACAGTATTCAAATGGTGGAACAATTGCAATTACTCCTTGATGTTTTTTTGTTTCTGATATTTCATCTAACTTCGATTTTTGAACTTCTACGACTACTATTCTTTTTTCTTTTGCTTTCGCTATTATCTTATTTATTGAACCATTTCTTTCTCCTGATTGTATAAATATTTTGTTTATATCTTTTCCAGATTCTAATAATTCTAAAACAGGATTACGTCCTTCTATTATATCATCATATATTTTTTCTGGTTTGTTGTTTGGTGTCCTTATATTATTATTTTTGCTTGTATTTTGTTTTGAATACGTTTTTTTATTATATTTTTGTTCTCTATTCTTCATAATTAACCTCAATTCTTTTTTCAATGGGCACATGCAATGTGCCCCTACAATAATTATTCATTATTCACCATTAACTATTCATTATTCATTAATTTTATGTTCAGTCCTCATCGTCTAACTTGAGTACTGATTTTTGACAAGCGAAATTTGCTTTGCAAATTTCTCATGCATTTTTGTCAGTCCTCATCATCTAGTTTCAAAACTGATAAGAAAGCTTCTTGTGGTACTTCTACATTTCCTATTTGGCGCATTTTCTTTTTTCCTCGCTTTTGTTTTTCAAGTAGTTTCTTTTTTCTTGTTATATCTCCACCATAACATTTTGCTAATACATCTTTTCTCATTGCTGATATTGTTTCTCTTGCTATTATTTTTCCTCCTACTACTGCTTGAAGTGGTATTATAAATAATTGTCTAGGGATAACTGTTTTTAACTTCTCTACCATTTTCCTTCCTCTATTATAAGCACTATCTTTAAATACTATGAATGATAAGGCATCAACTGGTTCATTGTTTACATGTATGTCTAGTCTTACAAGTTCTGAACGTCTATATTCTTTGAATTCATAGTCAAAAGATGCATATCCCTTTGTCTTAGATTTTAAGTTATCAAAAAAGTCATATATTATTTCATTAAGTGGCATATCATATATTAAGGTTACTCTGTTTTCGTCTAAGTATTTCATGTCTATATAAACTCCTCGTCTGTCTTGACATATTTGCATTAGATTTCCAACATATTCTTTAGGTGTATATATTTCTGCTTTTACTATTGGTTCTTCAATATAAGATATTTCTTGCCCTGATGGTAAATCTGTAGGATTATATAAATCTAATATTGTACCATCTGTTTTGTGTACTTTATATATAACTGATGGTGCAGTAGTTATTAGTCCTAAGTCAAATTCTCTGTCTAATCTTTCTTGTATTATTTCTAAGTGTAATAATCCTAAAAAACCACATCTAAATCCAAATCCTAATGCTGCTGAAGTTTCTGGTTCATATTGTAGGGCGGCATCGTTTAGTTTTAATTTTTCAAGTGCTACTTTTAAATTCTCATATTGGCTTCCATCCATTGGGTATATTCCACAATATACCATAGGATTTACTTTTTTATATCCTGGTAATGCTTCTGTTGCTGGATTTGAATTAACTGTAATTGTGTCTCCAACATGTATATCTTCTAGATTTTTTATGCTTGCTGCAATATATCCAACTTCTCCTGCTTTTATTTCATTTGATTCTATATATGTTCCTGGTTCAAAATAACCTACCTCTGCTACTGTAAATACTTTATTTGCTTTCATAAGTCTTATTTCGTCTCCTGGTTTTATTGTCCCTTCAAATACTCTTACATAAGCAATTGCTCCTTTGTAATTATCATAATATGAATCAAATATTAAACATTTAGCTGGTGCATTTTCATCTCCTCTTGGTGCTGGAATGTCTTTTACGATTCTTTCTAATACCTCTTCAACATTTAATCCTGTTTTTGCTGAAATACATGGTGCTGTTTCTGCTTCAATTCCTATAATATCTTCTATCTCCTTTTTTACTTCATCTGGTCTAGCATTTGGTAAATCCACTTTATTTATTACAGGTATTATTTCAAGATTATTATCTATTGCTAAATATACATTTGCTAAGGTTTGTGCTTCAACTCCTTGAGAAGCGTCTACTACAAGTATTGCTCCATCACATGCTGCTAAACTTCTAGATACCTCATAATTAAAGTCAACATGTCCTGGTGTATCTATTAGGTTAAAAATATATTCTTCTCCATTTTTAGCTTTATATACCATTCTTACTGCTTGTGATTTTATAGTAATTCCACGTTCTTTCTCTAATTCCATATTATCTAATACTTGACTTTCCATCTCACGTTTAGATAATACTCCTGTCATTTCTATTATTCTATCTGATAATGTAGACTTTCCATGGTCTATATGTGCAATTATACTAAAATTTCTAATATGATCTCTATCCATTGTTTTCCCTTCTCATTTTTGTTTTTTATATTTTAGCATATAATCTTTTTATTTTCAATGCTTATTTAATCTATTGTTCTTTCCTCTACTAAATTATCTAATCTTATATTAGGCTTTCTTTCTTCTGAGATTTCTTTCAATCTTCTTGTTAGATGTCTTGACCCTTTACTTGTTATTCCAATTCTTAATCCTTCGTTTTCAAAATACTTCAATTCTTCTAATGTTATAGGAAGCATACTTTTATCTGTTCTTGATAATAAATATATAGAAGTTATATCCTTATTTTCAAATGTATATGCACATATTGTGTATCTAGATATTTGATCTTTTACTATATTGCAAGGAAATATAAATAACTTTTCTTTATATGTTTGAAATAGAGTTGAAGCCTCTATTCTTTCATCTGGTCTATCTTTGCCAATATAGATTTCAAAAACTTTTCTATAAAATTTATAAGTCTCTCCTACTGATGTCTTTTTCATTTCTTCATTTAATCTATTATCTGTAAAAACACTTTTTACAATTTCTGTTGTTGTAACATTTTTACCTATATTTCTTTTCTGTTGTCTACAATAATCTTCTGTATATCCCTTTTCATCACTAATAGTTCCTATTTTCTTCATAATTTCATCAATTCTTTCCTCTGATAATGTGCTTAAAAAACTTTCTCCCAATCCTCTTGTTCCAAAATTTTTCCAGTGAAATCCTGTTTGAATATTTGTTAAATCTCTTTGTAAATCACATTTTATCATTCTACCATCTTTTAATTTTATTACAGGATATACATGTTCTCCAATAGCTAAATTTTGTATTCCATTTTTGGTAATATTTCCTCCTTCATCAACATAATATACATCTAACCCTATCTCTTCTGCAATATACTTAAATAACCTGCTTATTGTTACACATATAATCTTTCTTTTATCAAGGGTTTCTATACTTCTATCATCCTTTGATAATTTATATATTTTTTTAATAGTTTCTGAATTCCCCCAATAATAGTGCTCCGAAAAACTCCTATCTTGTGCTATTTCCTTCATTATATATGCAACAGTTGTTTCTTCATCTAAATTGTGTGGTATTTCACGTTTTATTTTGTCAGTTATTTGTTTTTTTGTCAATATATATCATCTCCTATTTTATATCACTTAACTCCTTTATTTTATCTCTTAAAATTGCAGCTTCTTCAAATTCCATATTTTGTGCATGTTTTAACATTTCCTCTGTTAATTTATTAATTACATCATCTATGCTTTCTTCTTCTTTTATTCCATATTCTGACTGAATATCTTCTATTATTGTAGCCCTTATAGTGTCTCTTACACCTTTTCTAATAGTTTGTGGAGTTATATTGTTTTTCTTATTATATTCTTCTTGTATTTTTCTACGTCTATTTGTTTCTCTAATTGCTTTTTCCATAGATTCTGTTAATTCGTCTGCATACATTATAACTTTTCCATCTACATTTCTTGCTGCTCTACCAATAGTTTGAACTAAAGATCGTTCTGAACGTAAAAATCCCTCTTTGTCTGCATCTAATATTGCAACTAACGATACTTCTGGAATGTCTAGTCCCTCTCTTAAAAGATTTATTCCTACTAAAACATCAAATTTTCCAACTCTTAAATCTCTTATTATTTCCATTCTCTCCAATGCTTTTATATCTGAATGCATATATCTTACTCTTATATTTACACCTGATAAATAACTTGTTAAATCTTCTGCCATTTTCTTTGTAAGAGTTGTAACAAGTATCCTTTCATCTTTTTCTGTTCTCATTTTTATTTGACCTATTAGGTCATCTATCTGATTTTCTACTGGTCTTACTTCTATTTTGGGGTCTAATAGTCCTGTTGGTCTTATAATTTGCTCAACTACATTTTCCTTAGAATGTTCACTTTCATATTCAGCAGGTGTAGCTGATACAAATATTACTTGATTAATTCTATCTTCAAATTCATCAAATTTAAGTGGTCTATTATCTAATGCAGATGGTAGTCTAAATCCATATTTTATTAGGTTTTCCTTACGTGCTCTATCACCATTAAACATTCCTCTAACTTGTGGAATTGTTGCATGTGATTCATCTACTAATAGTAAAAAGTCCTTTGGTAAATAATCAAATAATGTAAAAGGTGCTGAACCTGGTGCTCGTCCACTTATATGTCTTGAATAATTTTCTATTCCTTGGCAGAACCCTGTTTCTCTCATCATTTCAATATCAAAATTTGTTCTTTCCTCAATTCTTTGTGCTTCTATTAATTTATCATATTCTTTAAAATATTTTATTCTTTCTTTTAATTCTTCTTCTATATCTACTATTGCCTTATCTAACTTTTCTTTTTCTGTAACATAATGAGAATTAGGAAATATCATAACATGATTTCTTAAACCTATTGACTTACCAGTTAATGGATTTATTTCATTAACTTTCTCTATTTCATCACCCCAAAATTCAACTCTAATTGCACTCTCACTTTGGTCAGAAGGATAAATCTCTAATACATCTCCTTTTGCTCTAAAAGTACCTCTTTTAAAATCTATTTCATTTCTAGTATATTGCATATTTATTAGTCTTTTCATGATTTCGTCTCTAGATTTTTCCATTCCTGGTCTTAATGAGACTATCATGTTTTCATAATCAATAGGGTCTCCTAAACCATATATACAAGAAACCGAAGATACAATTATAACATCTTTTCGTTCAAAAAGTGCAGCAGTAGCAGAATGTCTTAATTTATCAAGTTCATCATTTATACTTGCATCTTTTTCAATATAAGTATCACTAGATGCAATATATGCTTCTGGTTGGTAATAATCATAATAGGATACAAAATACTCAACACTGTTCTCTGGAAAGAACTCTTTGAATTCACTATAAAGTTGACCGTGCTAATGTTTTGTTATGGGCAAGTACGAGGGTTGGCTTTTGTACTTTTTGTATAATATTTGCCATCGTGAAAGTTTTTCCTGAACCCGTAACCCCTAGAAGTGTCTGGAATTTCTTACCTTCCATTATTCCTTTACTTAAATATTCTATTGCTTTTGGTTGGTCGCCTGTTGGCTTATATTCTGAGTGTAATTTAAACATTTTTCCTCCTTTTTGTGACCTAAAAATGTTTTCTATTAACCTAAAATTCGTAAAAGTAAAAATCTCTAAATGGAATTATTGGGTTTACATTTTGCATTATTTTTTTGCTTTTACGAATTAGGTCACAAAACTATATTTTTGAAACTTATCAAACCTAAACGGAATGAATAAGATAAAACTTACTTAATAATAGCTAAATTATAACATATGGCAGACTACGTCCGCAACCTAAAAATCTTGTTTTTTATTACATTTTTTTGATTGTAATAGCATACATTGCCTATTTTTTCAATAATTATTACATATTTGCTCTTTTCTTAATTTAATGATTTGTCAATAACACTCTATAATACCAAAAATACAAGGTATTAAATTTACCTTGTATCTTTGGTATTTATTGTATTTTTAGTCATCCCTCAACAATTTATTTAGTATTTCATATTCTCTTATATGAGGCAAAATCTCTTCTTGTTTTATTAATTCATTTAACTCTTTCTTTGAACACCATTTTATTTCACTTACTTCTTCTTTTTGTAACTTGATTTTTGAAATATCTATATCTCCATAAGCAACATAAATGGTTACATACTCATTACTAATTACACCATTATTAGACAACTGTTCTTTTATCTTATCTATTTCTGTTACATCAAGATTATTTAAGTTTAATCCAAGTTCTTCTTCTAATTCTCTTTGTGCACTTATTAGAGGAGTTTCTCCTGCTGATATATGACCTCCCACTGCTATATCCCACATATTAGGATATAATTTTTTCTGTTCACATCTTTTTTGTAAAAGAGTTTTTGTCTTATCTTTATTTACAATTAATATATGAATAGAACCATGCCATTTTCCAGTTCTATGTGCTTCACTTTTTGAAATAATTTCACCTGTTAAATCTCCCGTTTTCTCATCTAATACATCTATCATTTCTTCCATAATCTATCTCCTCATTAATATATTATTATAATTTTATCTTGAATATACAACTTCTCCATATTCTAGTATACTATCTAAAAAACCACTTCTATCTTCTTCATCTATTAGTAATATTGGTTCTAAATCCGATGAAATATCTCGTGTCAATTTAAAAAGTTTTGCCATATCTTCTAAAATATTTTTCGAAATGCTTTCTCTTGGTATAATCACAGCAACATCTATATCACTGCTTTTTCTATTATCTCCTCTTGCATATGAACCATATAAAATTATTTTATTTACTATCATATTTTTTACTACTAATTTTGCATATTCTTCTACTAATTTTCTAGCTTTTTCCTTATCCATAATACAAAATCCTCCGTTTCCTCTATAATACTTTTGCAAGTTTCATTGTTTAGTGCTTCAAATAACTCTTTTTTCAAAAAGTTCGACGAAAATATGCTTTGGTTGGGGTGGTAAGATTCGAACTTACGAATGATCGGGTCAGAGCCGATTGCCTTACCACTTGGCGACACCCCAATATATTCTTATTTTTTCTTTTAAGGGCACGGTAAACCGTGCCCGCAAAATCTTTTATTCATATCTTCACGGACGCACTATGCACGCCCCTACATATCTCCCGTCTTATGTCTCACATCTATTTCATTAATTCTTTTATCCTTTTGACGAGTGAAATTTGTTTCACAAATTTCTCACGCAAAAGTATTATTTCATTAATTCTTTTGAACTGAATACTGCTACATCTCCTAGTTCTGCTTCGATGTTTAATAATCTGTTATATTTTGCAACTCTATCTGTTCTACATGGTGCTCCTGTTTTGATTTGTCCTGCATTTGTTGCTACTGCTACGTCTGCTAGTGTTGTGTCTTCTGTTTCACCACTTCTGTGTGATACTACTGCTGTGTATCCATTTCTTTTTGCTAGTTCTATTGCATCTAATGTTTCTGTTAATGTTCCTATTTGATTTAATTTTATTAATATACTGTTAGCAGTTTTGTTGTCAATTCCTTTTTGTAGTCTCTTAATGTTTGTAACAAATAGGTCGTCTCCTACTATTTGTACTTTATCTCCTATTTTGTCTGTTAGTGTTTTCCAAGATTCCCAATCTTCTTCTGCTAATCCATCTTCAATTGAAACTATTGGATAGTTATTTGCTAAGTCTACTACAAAGTCTACCATTTCTTCTTTACTTAAGAATTTGTCTATTTTCCAGAAATAGTATCCGTCTTTTCCTATTTTTTTAGCTTCATCATACATTTCTGTTGCTGCTAAGTCTAATGCTAAGCATATATCTTTTCCTGGTTCATATCCAGCTTGTTTAATTGCCTCTAATATTGTTTCAATAGCTTCTTTTTCGTCTTTTACGTTTGGTGCAAATCCTCCTTCATCTCCTACTGCTGTTGCTAATCCTTTTGATTTTAATACTTTCTTTAGGTTATGATATACTTCTACTCCCATTCTCATACATTCTGAGAAAGATTTTGCTCCTACTGGCATTATCATGAATTCTTGTACACTTAATGTACTATCAGCATGTTTTCCTCCGTTCATAATGTTCATCATTGGAACTGGTAATTGTTTTGCATTTGTTCCTCCAATATATCTATATAAGCTCATTCCTAAAGATGATGCTGCTGCTTTTGCTACTGCTAAAGATACTCCTAGTGTTGCATTTGCTCCTAATTTTGCTTTGTTTTCTGTTCCATCTATTTCTATTAATTTTTTATCTAGTGCAACTTGGTCATAAATATTCATTCCTTCTATTTCTTTTGCTATAATTGTATTAACATTTTCTACTGCTTTTAAAACACCTTTTCCTAAATATCTTGATTTGTCTCCATCTCTTAATTCAACTGCTTCAAAACTTCCTGTAGATGCTCCTGATGGAACCATTGCAACTCCTGAGAATCCTCCTTCTGTAATTACTTCTACTTGAACTGTTGGATTTCCTCTAGAGTCTATTACCTCCAATGCTTTTACTTCCTCAATTCCTAAAAAATCTTTCATGTTTAATCTTCCTTTCTTTTTTATATTATATATATTAAAAATTTAAAAGCTGATTTTTAGCACCATTATTTTTTTCTTGCTCAGTTATTTGTGATGTAATGGTATTACTTTTTACATTGTTATCATTTATTGCAAATCTATTTAAAAGTTGGTTTTTTACACCATTATTTTTATTCTGTTCTATAATTTTTGCTACTTTTATGCTTTCATTGTCTTTATTATAATTCAATAAAAATTTATTTAAAAGCTGGCTTCTTACTCCATTATTTTCTTTTTGAAATAATGTATTTGCTGTATTTATATTTTCTTTTTCTTCATTTTCTTCTTCTATAATAAAGTTTTTTAAAAGTTGATTTTTTATGGGATTTTGTATTTCTAATATTTTGTTTTTATCTATACGATTGTTATTATCATTTTCTGTGCTATCTTGTATTGCAACTAATTGACTTTTTGTATTTTTAGATTCTAACATAGCCGTTTTCTTTATATAATCATCATGACTTTCTACACTATCATATATTGTAACTTTATTTTTAGTTACTGGTTTTTCATATATATTTTCTTCATATATAACTGTATGGGAATTTCTATATTCATAACTTTCAAAATACCTATCTATTATTTCTCTTTCTTTTTTTGTATAACTCTCAATTGGCATATCTAGATATTTATATCTCCAAATGATATGTCTGCTATAATTGTCAAATTCTGAGTTTATTAAATCATCATAATTGTATTCTACAAAATATTTAGTGCCTTCTATTATTATTGTTAAGTTTGACCACATATTTTGTTCAACATCTACACAATATTTTTTTAACTTTTTTATTGATTCATATAATCTTTTTTCTAGTTTTGCATATTGTTCTTCTTCAAAATCAAATATTTTTGGTATCTGATATACATTTATTGGATTTTTTTTAAGTATTCCACTTGGAAAATAGTAAAAGAACATTTCTCCATTTTGTACTTGATTTCCATCTATTACTGAGGCATATAGGCATACCTTTTTATACCTTTCTGGTAACATTACAATTATATTTTTTTGAATTTCTTTATGCAGACTTTTTATATCATTTTCAACACTCATATAAAACTCCTATTTTATAATAATGCTCTCTCCTGTCATTTCTTTTGGTTTTTCAAGTCCCATTATATCTAACATTGTTGGAGCTAAATCTGCTAGCTTTCCTTCTTTTAAAGCTACATTTTCTTTTCCTACTAAAATTAATGGAACTGGGTTTGTTGTATGTGATGTAAATGGTTCTCCTGTTTCATAGTCTACCATTTGCTCTGAGTTTCCATGGTCTGCTGTTATTAATAATACTCCTTGTTTCTCCTTTACAACATCAACTATTTTTTGAACACATTCGTCTAATGTTTCAACTGCTTTTATTGCTGCTTCTAAATTTCCTGTATGTCCTACCATATCTGAATTTGCAAAATTTAATATTATACTATCATATTTGTCTTGATTTATTGCTTGAATTACTTTGTCTGTTACTTCATACGCACTCATTTCTGGTTGCAAATCATATGTTGCAACTTTAGGCGAATTTACTAAAATTCTTTCTTCCCCTTCATATACTTTTTCTTCTCCACCATTAAAGAAAAATGTAACATGTGCATATTTTTCTGTTTCTGCAATTCTTAATTGCGTATATCCTAATTTACTTATATATTCTCCAAATGTATTTTGTAATGCTATTGATTTAAATGCAATATTAACATTTGGTAATGTTTCATCATATTGTGTAAATGTTACAAAATATAAGTCTAATTTTTTTGTTTCGAATTCTTTAAATTCATTATCTACTAATGTTCTTGTAATTTGTCTTGCTCTGTCTGGTCTAAAGTTAAAGAATATTACAGAATCATGTTCTCCAATTGTTGCTATTGGTTCTTCATTGTTATTACATATTACTGTAGGTACAACAAATTCATCAAATATTTCTTTTTGATAAGATTCTTCAATTGCTGCTATTGGTGATATTGCTTTTGGTCCTACTCCATTTACCATTGCATCATATGCTAATTTTTCTCTATCCCAACGGTTATCTCTATCCATTGCATAATATCTTCCTGCAATTGTAGCAATTTTTCCAATTTGCTTTTCATCTAATTTTTCTTGAAGTTCTGTTAAAAACCCTTCTCCTGATGCTGGTGGTGTATCACGTCCATCCATAAAGCAATGTATGAATACATCTTCTAATCCTTTTCTTTTTGCATATTCTAATAAAGCATATAGATGTCTATTATGACTATGAACTCCTCCATTTGAAACTAATCCCATTATGTGCAACTTGGAATTATATTTTTTGCAATTTTCAATAGCTTCATTAAATTCTGGTATTGTAAAAAATTCTCCATCTTCTATTGATTTTGTTATTCTAGTTAATACTTGATATACTACTCTTCCTGCTCCAATGTTTGTATGTCCTACTTCTGAATTTCCCATTTGTCCTTCAGGTAGTCCAACTGCTAGTCCACTTGTATGTATTTGTGTTGTTGGGCATTCACTCATTAGTTTGTCGATATTAGGTGTTTTTGCCATTTTTATTGCATTTCCTTCTTCTTTTGAATTTATACCAAATCCATCTAATATCATTAGCATTGTTAATTTGTTCTTCACTTTGAATTTTCCCCTTTCCTGTTTGAACTTTATTCTTTGTCGAAATTCACTATTTTTGCAAATTCTTCTGGTTTTAAACTTGCTCCGCCTACAAGTCCACCATCTATGTCTGATGTTGTAAATAATTCTTTTGCATTTGTAGACTTTACACTTCCACCGTATTGTATTATAACACATTCTGCTACATCTTTTCCATAGTTTTCCTCAATTTCTTTTCTAATTGTTTTTATGCTTTCATTTGCATCTTGTGCTGTTGCTGTCTTTCCAGTTCCAATTGCCCAGATTGGTTCATATGCTATAATTGTATTTTTTACATTTTCTGGACTTAAACCTTCTAATGCAAGTTTTGTTTGTGTTGTTATTACATTTGCTGTTTTTCCTTCTTCTTTTTCTTGTAATGTTTCACCAACGCATACTATTGGCTTTAAACCTACTGCTAATGCTTTTTTTACTTTTTTGTTTACAGTTTCATCTGTTTCTGCAAAATATTGTCTTCTTTCTGAATGACCTATTATTACATAATCTACATTTATGCTTTTTAACATTTCTGCTGAGATTTCTCCTGTATAAGCACCTGTAGTTTCCCAGTGCATATTTTGTGCACCTATTTTTATATTTGTTTCTTGCACATGTAATAATGCATAAAATAAATCTGTATATGGAACACAAAGTATAACTTCATTGTTTGTGTCTTTTACTAATGGTGCAAATTCATTTATAAAATTTATTGCTTCATTAGGAAGCATATTCATTTTCCAGTTTCCTGCAATTACCTTTTTTCGCATAAATTTTTCCTCCTTTTTCAGAAATTTCTCCGAAGAGCAGGCGATTGATAATCGCCCCTACATGTAACATTATATAAATTGAAAAAGAATCGTATTTTGGCTAGGCGTTCAAGAAAGAAATACCGGAGGCGTACTCTTGTACGTTGAGGATTTTCTTTCGATGAACAACAACGCCAAAATCGATTATCTTTCAATTTCGTCTAAGCATTCGATGCCTGGTAGTAGTTTCCCCTCCAAATACTCTAATGAAGCTCCTCCACCTGTTGAAATATGAGTCATTTTATCAGCAACGCCTGCTTTTTCAACAGCAGCAGCAGAATCTCCTCCACCAATAACTGTTACAGCATCTATGCTTGCTAATTTATTAGCTATAGAATTTGTACCGAAAGCGAATTGTTCAAATTCAGAAAGTCCAGCAGGTCCATTCCATAATACTGTTGCAGCATTTTCTAATTCTTTAGAATAAAGTTCTACTGTTTCTGGTCCTATATCTAACCCAATCCATCCTTCTGGTATTTCTGTTGTTTTTACTACTTTACTTTCTGTGTCTTTATCAAATTCTTTTCCTACTTTTGTATCTACTGGTAACATGAATTTAACACCTTTTTCTTTTGCTTTTTCCATTAGTGAATTTGCTAAGTCTAATTTATCTTCTTCACAAATTGAGTTTCCAACTGAATGTCCCTGTGCTTTAAAGAATGTATATTCCATAGCTCCAACTATCATTAATGTATCAACTTTTTCTAATAGTTTTTCAATAACTTCAATTTTATCTGATACTTTTTTACCACCCATAATTGCTACAAATGGTCTTTTTGGATTATTTAATGCTTCTCCTAGGAATTTTAATTCTTTTTCTATTAAAAATCCTGATACTGCTGGTAAATATGCTGCTACACCAGCTGTACTTGCATGTGCTCTATGTGCTGTTCCAAATGCATCATTTACATATATTTCTGCTAAGCTTGCAAGTTCTTTAGAAAATTCTGGATCATTTTCTTCTTCTCTTTTATCAAATCTAACATTTTCTAATAGTATAGCTTCTCCTTCCTTTATGTTACTTACTAATTCTTTTGCACTTTCTCCTATTATATCTCCTGCTAATTTTACTTCTTTTCCTAATAGTCTTGATAGTTCTTTTGCTACTGGAGCTAGTGAAAATTCTGGTTTTACCTGTCCCTTTGGTCTTCCTAAATGTGAGCATAAAATAACTTTTGCATTATTATCTAATAAATATTTTATTGTTTCTAATGCTCCTACTATTCTTCTATTGTCTGTAATGTTTAAGTTTTCATCTTGTGGTACATTGAAATCACATCTTACAAGTACTTTTTTTCCTTTTACGTCTATATCTCTAACTGTTTTTTTGTTCATTTAAATTCTCTCCCTTCAAATGTAAATCAAAATTTTTTCTTCGTTTTAATGGGCATGGTGCACCATGCCCCTACGATTATATTTAATATTTTTTAGTTTCTCTTTTTCATTATTTCAAGGGTAGACATGAAGCCCACCCTATACAATAATTTATTTTTTAGATGTATATATTGCTAAATCTACTAATTTATTTGAATATCCCCATTCATTATCATACCATGCGACTAGTTTTACAAATGTGTCTGTTAATTGTATTCCTGCTTTGGCATCAAATATTGATGTGTGTTCATCGTTTATGAAATCTGATGATACTACTAAATCATCAACATATTCTATTATTCCTTTCATCTCGTTTTCAGATGCTTTTTTTATTGCTTCACATATTTCTTCATATGTTGCTGGTTTTCCTAAGTTACATGTTAAGTCTACTACTGAAACATCTACTGTTGGTACTCTAAATGACATTCCTGTTAATTTTCCGTTTAATGATGGTATTACTTTTCCTACTGCTTTTGCTGCTCCTGTTGAAGATGGTATTATATTAGCTGCTGCTGCACGTCCACCTCTCCAGTCTTTTTTAGAGGCTCCGTCAACTGTTTTTTGTGTAGCTGTTGTAGCATGAACTGTTGTCATAAGTCCATCTTTAATTCCAAAGTTGTCATTTATTACTTTTGCAAGTGGTGCTAAACAGTTTGTTGTACAAGAAGCGTTTGAAATTATATTCATGCTTGGATCATATTGGTCATTATTAACTCCCATAACAAACATTGGAGCATCTTTTGATGGTGCACTTATTATTACTCTTTTTGCCCCTGCATCAATATGTGCTTGTGCTTTTTCTAATGTTGTAAATACTCCTGAACATTCTAATACATATTCTACTCCTAGTTCTCCCCATGGAATGTTATGTGGATCCATCTCATTATATACTTTAATATCTTTTCCGTTTATCGTTAGTGTGTTTTCTTCTCCTTTTACTTCTCCATTGAATTTTCCATGTACAGTATCATATTTTACCATATATGCCATATAATCTGCTGTTATGAATGGGTCATTTACTGCTACGATTTCTACCTCCTCTTTTCCTAAAGCTACTTGGAATGTTAATTTTCCAATTCTTCCAAAACCATTAATACCTACTTTAATTGCCATTTAAAATTCCTCCTTTAATTATGGTACTTATTGTACCCATATTATTAAATTTTATTAACCTTGATTATTGTACATCAAATTTAAATTCTTTGCAAGGGGTAAAATGATAATAATTAGTTATTTTGTTCTAATATTCCATTTTTTATTAATTAGTACTTCCTATAATCTTATCCATTTCTATAGTATCTATTTTTACTGTTTCAATTTTATTTTCTAAGTTTTCTTTTGATTTTACTTGTATCATCATATAGTTTGGAGTATGCCCTTTATAATATTCCCCTTCTTTTTCTTCAAATAGAACTTGTACCTTTTTTCCTATATAATTATTGTTATATGTATTTTGCATTTTGTTTGATAATTCTATTATCTTTTTACTTCTTTCTTCCTGTATTTTATTATTAATTTGATTTGGCATTTTTTCTGCAATTGTTCCTTTTCTTTTTGAGTATTTGAATGTATGTATTTTATAAAATCTTATTTTTTTTAGAAATTCATAAGTTGTTTTAAATTCTTCTTCTGTTTCCCCTGGAAATCCTACTATTATGTCTGCTGTTAATAATAAATCTGGATATGCCTTTCTTAAAATTTGTACTCCTTTTTCAAAATCTTGCGTTGTATATTTTCTATTCATTCTCTTTAAGGTTTCATTACATCCGCTTTGTAGTGACATATGAAATTGATTACATATTTTTTCTATTTTTCTTAAATCTTCTACAAACTTTTCTGTTATTAGTTTTGGCTCTAATGAACCTAATCTTATTCTTTCTATTCCTTCAATTTTATTTATTTCTTTTAGTAAATCTATTAAATTTATTTTTTCATCAAAATCTATTCCATATGAAGCAATATGTATTCCTGTAATAACTATTTCTTTTATGCCTTTTTGGGCTATATCTTTAATTTCACTAACTATATTTTCTATTTTTCTGCTTCTAACTCTTCCCCTTGCATATGGAATAATGCAATAACTACAAAAATTATTACACCCATCTTGTATTTTTATAAATGCTCGTACTTTCTCTGTATATGTAGTTTTTCCAAAATCTTTATATTCTTTTTGTTTGTTTATGTCTGATACTATTGCTTGTTTTTCTTTGTATCTTTCTACATATTCTACAATATTATTTTTTTCATTATTTCCAAGTATTAAATCTATTTCTTCTATTTGTTCTAATTCCTTTTTCCCAACTTGAACATAACAACCTACTATTACTAATGTTGAATTTGGATTAATTTGCTTTGCTCTTCTTAGTATTTGTCTAGATTTTTTATCTGCCATGTGTGTTACAGTACATGTATTTACAATATATATGTCTGCTATTTCTTCAAAGTCTACTATTTTATATCCATTATCTATAAATTTTTGTTTCATTGCATTTGTTTCATATTGATTTACTTTGCAACCGTAATGTGTAAAATGCTACTTTGTTTTCTTTGTTTTTCATACTATAACCTGCTTTCATCTACAATAAACGAGCACGGTGCACCGTGCCCCTACATTAATTGTGTATGTTTTATCTTAATATTTTCTTCCCGTCTAATACATCTAAATTGTCTAATGCTTTTCCTGTTCCTAATGCTACACATGATACTGAGTCTTCTGCTATCATTACATTTATTCCCGTTTTTTCTTGTAATAGTTTATCTAGACCATTAAGTAAACATCCTCCACCTGTCATATATATTCCTTTTTGACTTATGTCCGCAATTAATTCTGGTGGTGTTCTTTCTAATACTGAGTGCACAGCATCTACTACTTGCATTGCTGGCTCTATTAATGCTTCCATCATTTCACTTGAATGAATGGTTATTGTAACTGGTAGTCCTGATGATAAATCTCTTCCTCTAATGTCCATTTCTGCATCTTGTACTCCTGGATATACACATCCAATATTTATTTTTAAGTCTTCTGCTGTTCTTTCTCCTATTATTACATTAAATTTTCGTTTAACATACTTTATAATTGCTTCATCAAATTTGTCTCCTGCTACTTTTAAAGAGGTACTTACTACTGATCCTCCTAATGATATTACAGCTACATCTGTAGTTCCTCCTCCAATATCTACTATCATATTTCCACATGCTTTTGATATGTCTATTCCTGCTCCAATTGCTGCTGCTATTGGCTCTTCTATTAAATATACTTTTCTTGCTCCTGCTTGTCCTGCGGCATCTATAACTGCTTTTTTTTCTACCTCTGTAACTTGTGATGGAATACATATCATTATTCTTGGTGAAAATATAGTTTTTCCACATATTTTTGTTATGAAGCTTTTTAACATTTTCTCGGTAACTGTATAATTAGAGATAACTCCATCTTTTAGGGGCCTTGTTGCTACAATACTTCCAGGAGTTCTTCCTAACATTCTTCTAGCTTCTTGTCCTACTGCAAGAACATCTTTTGTATTATTATCAACTGCAACAACTGATGGTTCTCTTAGAACTATTCCTTTTCCTTTTACATACCCAATTACAGTTGCTGTTCCTAAATCTATGCCTATATCATAGCCCCCAAAACTAAACATTATAAATCCACCTTTCAACTATATGTTTTTATATAACTGATTTATTTTCTACAGTTACAAATTGTACTAATTATATTGTATTTTTTATCATTTTTCAATATTTTTTTACATTTTTTTGTTATTACAGCCTTTTTGCGATTAATGCTTTTATTTTTATCCCTTCCTCACTAAACATTTTTTCATGCTCTGTAACTATATTATCTTCAAATATTGGTTCATTATGCAAGTCATATGTTTTATTTATAATTTTAAATTCTGAGTCTTCAAAATATTTTATACTATCTTTAAATAATGCATCATCATCAGTTTTAAAGAAAATTTCTCCTCCTTCTACTAAAAACTCTTTATATAATAATAACTGTTTTGTGTTTGTAAGTCTCTTTTTTCTATGTTTTGGTCTTGGCCAAGGATTGCAAAAATTAATATATATCCTTTCTATTTTATCTTTTTTGTCCATGAATAACAATATTCTTTCTATATCATGTCTTACTAATTTTATATTTTTTATTTCTAATTTTTTTTCTTTGTATGTGGCTTCTATATTTCTTTTTGCTAATCCTAACATTGCATCTACCATATCTATAGCAATGTAATTTATATCTAAATTTTTAGATGCTAATTGTGCTATAAAAGTTCCTTTACCACAGCCAAGTTCCATATGTATGGGATTATTGCTATCTTTAAATGCAGTTTTCCATTTTCCTTTGTAGTCTTCTGGATTGCCAATATAAAATGCACTTGCCTCTAATTCTGGGCGTGCCCATTTTTTAAACCTAATTCTCATCTTTTTCTTCCTTTCATCTGTCGTATTATAACAAATTTTATTTGATAAGACAATAGGTTAATTAATTATGTGTTTCTTTTCTCTTTTAACATTTATCCTACGTTTTTTTCTTCGTGTTCATGTTCATATTTTAGTTTAGTAGCCATCCCACCTCTTATATGTCTTTCTGCTTTATTTTCATCTAAAATTTCTCTAACTTTTAATGCTAGTACTGGGTTTATCTTTAGTAACCTTTCTGATACATCTTTGTGTACTGTACTTTTACTTATTCCATATTTTCTTGCAGCACCTCTTACTGTATCTTTTGAATCTATTATATAATGTGCTAGTTCAACAGCACGTTCCTCTATTGAGTAACCTTTCATATTAAAGCCTCCAATTGCGAATACTTTTGTTTAAGTTTATTCGCTTTGGAGGTATATTAGAACTTATGATTTTTCTTATTTTATTTGATTTCCTGATATTCCTTCATCTGCATATAGCTTGTACAATTCATAATTATTCTTTTTTGTAAATTCGTTAAAAATTTCTATTTGTTTTTCAAATGATTCTACTTGTGATTCTTTTTCAGTTGATACTCTTGCATATGCTGCAATTTTCATAAAACATCTACTTCTTTCTTTCTTATTTTTCTGTTTCTTCGTTTTCGTTCTGTTACATTTTAACATGTCTGTTTTAAAAAAGCAAGAAAAAACTACCCTTTTTTCAGGAATAGTTTTTTCACTTCAATTTTATAATTCTAATTTTTTTTATCTAAATTTCTGTCATTGATTTCATAATCTAAAACATCATCAAAAAATTTCTGTATTATTGCTTCATTTGCTCCATCCATTGCTCCTACAATAATATCTTCATCATCAAATAACTCTTTTGCTTCTTTTTCAAATTTAGAAATATCATACGGAAAATTCCCTATTTTTCTAATCATTTAACATCCTTTCCTAATATTGTCATTATGCTAATTACAATATTAATTTGAAATTTTTTAATCAATTTTTTTGTATTCTCCATTTATTACTTGATATTTTCCTTCTCCATTGTAATTATCAACAACAAAATCTATATCTTCTATTGAATCTTTTCTTTTTTCTGTAAGATCATTTAAAAATATATAACCATCATCTTCAGTTGCTTCATATGTATGTCCTTGTTTTTTATATTCATTATTTCTTTTGCTTTCCATTACTTTTAATTCTGATGACTTTTCACTTGCTAAATTTACTACTTTTTCTTTTAAATCTGTTCTTACATTTATAGCACCATTTTCATTAAATTGAAAAATTATATCTTTATTTTGAAATGCTTTTGGCACTTTATCTTCTGATATACTCATGTGAGTAATCTCTCCATTTTCGAATTTATCCACATTATAAAAGCCACCATTAACAGAGCCATTTGCAGTAAATTGTTTTCTATATAAAACTCCTTCTTTTTCTGCGAGTTCTAAGATGCTATCATCTACTGCTTTACTTAACTCATTATTATAAGTAATATCTGTTCCCCATCTTGATAATCCTATATTAGCTGACACATTATCTTCCATAAAGTTTTGATATTCCCAATAATTACTATATTTGTTTTTATTAACTACATTCATAATATTTATATTATTACCTTTTTCAAGATATCCTTTTAATTCGTTAATAAATTCATTTACAAAATTTGATAAAGCTTTACTTTCAAGCAAATCTTTTCCTAGATTTTTAATGTTAAAATCGCCTAAGTTCATATATAATAAGACCTCTTTCTAAAAAAATATTGTTTGGAAAATTTTAGACTTAATATTAAGAATAAAAATTAAATTGAATAAAATCATGTTTTTATATTAACATAATTTTATTCAATTTACAATACTTTTATAAAAATTTTCTCATTTCTTTATTTTTAGTTATACTTATTTCGCTAATTTACTATCCCCTGTCCTATAATCTATAACTACACTAGGCTGTACATTGTAAATATAAACATAAAAACATATACTATTGCCTTTGTCTTCAACAGATTCTGCTTCAATAGTTATACCACTTGCAACTTTATTTTCTCCCTCATATATTGGTGTTACTCTATATAAACAATGGTTGTTAGGATTATCATTTAAGTATTTTCTTACTCTATTTTCAAATGGTGTCATTCCACTAATGTTAAAATATCTTGTTCCTGTTATAATGTTTTTATCATTTGCATTTTCTGCTGATAAGCTATATGCAATTAAGTGACATTTATTATATAAATTACTCAAATTTATTTCTGGATATTCTGTATCTTTCCATCCAGATGGAATTACTTTGTCAAGCGATTTTCTATTTTCATTTTCTTTTGGCATTGTTCCTTCTTTACTTAAATTTGCAAATGCTACTCCACATCTTCCATAATCATCCAAATCACTATAATCTTCAAATGAGTTAGTTGTAAAATTGTTTTCTTAAAAATTTGGTATGTTATTATTTATTGTTACATAAGGTTCTGATGAATATTTTGGTATAGTATCTAATGTATATGAAATTGTTGGTTGAACATGTACTTTATTTCCATTTTCATTATAATTATTTGTTGCATAAATACCTATAATTATAATAAAGAAAATTAAAGTTAGGATTTGTTTTATATTCGAATCATTCTTCACTTTTTCTTTCATAACTTACTCCAAATTAATTATATTGCATATTTTATGTCTTACTTTGATATATATTTTTGGTTTCTACTCGTTGGTTTATGTGGTATTGTCATTTTTAATTTTCCTTTTTCTACTAATGGTTTTATATAATCTCTCCTAAATCTTGTTCTATTTTTATATCCTATAAATTCCATAATTTCATATATATTTCTTTCTATATTACAATATTCTATAATTTTGCCTTCGACATCATCATGTGCCTTGTCATGTGCCTTGTCATGTGCCTTATCTTGTGTCTTTTGTTGTTCTTTTAATTCTATTGGATATAATTCTGGATATTCTCCATTATAAAATGTAACTACAAAATCTTCTCTTTCATTTGTAAATATAGGATTTGGCAAATTTGCTTCTTTCATTTTATCTTGCATAGTAGAAATTCCTGTATGTCTATTTTCAATTATTCCTCCTAAAGTTTCTAATAATTTTACAATAGTTTCATTTCTAACTTCCATAGCTTTTCTTGTTTCCAATAATTCCAATGTGTTAGAACCATATAAATTACCTACATTTCTAAACTCTATTCTATCTTTATATACAGTAATAATACTATAAACTCCTGTTTTCAATGGGCTATAGTCTCTGTGGATTAGCATATTTGAAATTGCCTCACGAAGTGCATCTTTGGGATACTGTGTTATATCTGTTCTAAATCCTGTTTTATCACTTATTATAACTTTAACCTTCATATTTCTGTTTAAAAATCCTATTGTTTCTTCATACATTTCGCTTATATTTCCTTCTATCCTTTTGTTATCATCGAATCTTTGTCCTATCTCTCCCAAATCTGCAACTTCAAATCCAGGAATAACTATTGCTGCAACAAACCATTGTGGAAAAAATTTCTGTGGATAAATTCCAAATACCATTATTCCTGCAACTGTTGGAAAAATCTTATCTTCAACTTGTGTTAAAACACCAAATTGAAGCAAAATTTCTTCATCACTAAATTCAGCAAATTTAGGCTTGTCCGCTTTTGCATTTGTTATAAACCTATTTAAAAGTTTTTCATCTAAATCTTTCAAGCTCGCTCTTACTACAGGTCTTAAATCGTCTTTAACATTATCTCTATATGATATACACTTATATATTTCATATTCTGTCATATGGTCATCTCTGTCTCCAACTCTAATATATGATCCATTATGCAATCCTTTTGGCTTATAATAACAAGGCTTATTTCTTTGATTAATCATATCAATTTCAACTGTTACTATATTTTTTCCATCAATATCTACTATACTTATTTTTGGTCTTATAATTGGTTCAAAATCTGTACTACATAAATTAGTTATATTTTTTTGTAAATCATTTACATCATATACTCCTACTGGAACAAATATCGTTTTGCTTTTTGTTTTCTTTTCTTCAACTCCAAACAATATTGTTCCACCCATAGTATTAGCAAAACTTGATACTGTATCATAATATTTTTCTGGTTTGCCATGATTTGCTGTTTTAGCTTCAATACATATAGTTTCTGTTTGTTTTTCATTTAATTCTTGTATTAATCTTAAAACATGTTCTTTCTTCATCTAAAATCTCCCTTTGAGTTATTTTTCCTTATTCTATCACATTTTATTTATTTCTTCTATACTTATTATACATTTTTTTACAATTCTAATTCATCTTCTATTTCCTCGTGAGAATTTTGATAAGTATTTGAATTGTTGTAGTCAAATTTTATATTTTCATCATTCTCAGCTAAATTATAAGCAAGAACTCCTGCCATAGCTTGTACTATCTGTTCTTCTGTATTAGGATTAATAAATGTAATATTCAAACTCTTTTTCAAAATCCTCACCAACTTTCTTTTCAATACTATTATTAAAAGTTTAAAAATATTACTTTTAATTTTAGTTCCACTTCATTTCGCATAACTTATCTCTACGTTGCTTCGCTTTCTAGAGCTAAGAAAAAAGTTACAAGTAGTAAGTTATATACCCATATGAGATTTGCCCTCATTACTCTTTTTAGAGAATCGCCCCTTTACATCACGTTAGCCAGACGAAAGTTTCATTATCTGTGCTTGTAACTTGCTATTCAATTTTCAATGTACTATGCCACGAATAGAAAATAGATATCTTGAAATGCTATTTTCTATCTTGATAAAATCATTATAAAATGCTAAAATAGTGTTGTAAATAGATTTTTACAAGTCTATAGATAAAGTAAAAATTGAAATAACTATATTCTATTTTTAGAAATGGAGGAAATCTTGATATGATTACTAATTTCACACTTAACAATAATAAAATTATAATAAAAAATACTCGGAGAATATTTTGGTGCTATTGGTGATTTTGAATATAACATTGGAGATAAATTATATGAATTTGCAGTAATGAGTTATGAAGATTTTGATAAATTAAAAGATATGTATACTCAATTAATAGAACTTGTATGTTATGCTAAAGAAACTGATTCTGAAGATGAAAAAATTGATTATTTCTTAAAAATGTTTCAAATTGTTAGAGCTTGTTTAAAATTTTCTCCATATACACATTTCTATACTCAAGTATTAATAGATATAATTGTGAAAACCTATAACACTAAAGTATTTAGAAGTGATTTATTATTCAAATCTCAAATTGGTGTATTTATTAAAGAAACTAAATACTCTCCTAATGATTTCTTTAGTGAATTAGAAGAAGATGAATATACTACACAGATTCTGCTTATGAAATGGGTTCAAGAAATAGATAAAATATCAGCAAAAAAGCATAATGAATATATGAAGTTTTTTGAAACTATACGAGATTTATTAATAGAAAACTTTATAGAGAAAAAAGCAGATTTAAAAGAAAGGTTAGAACTGATTAGCAAATACTCTAATAACTCTCTTGTTAGAAATTTAAGTGTACCTGAAAAATTATTTTTATATGAAACTAAAAGAGTTTTTGATATACATTATCTTAATACTAAACCTGCACATGCCCTTTTAATAGTGGGTGCCTTGTTTCTAAAAATGATAAATTTTCAAGATATCATTTTATAATTCCATTTCAAATTCTTTTTCCTTTTCTTCGTGTTTAATTTGTTTTTCTACATCTAAATAGGTATTTGTTTCGTTTTGGAAATCTCTAATTAAATTATCTTCTGCTCCCATATCAAACTTTTTACAAATCCAATGTATGAATTTATCAATAGTTTCATAGAATTTATCTATTATCTTATTTAATCTTCTATTCTCTTTTTCTAAACCTTTAATTTTGCTTTTATATTTCCATTCTATATCAAATTCCTTTTGCTTGTATTCGCTTTTTATTCGTTCTACTTCATTGTGTAAATTTTCATTATCAGCAATTATCCTACTCCTTTCCTTTTGGTATTTTTCTGCCTTTTCAAACATTTCTGATTTCTTTAATAATTCTTGTTGCAATATCAATTTATCTTGATACAGTTCATTTATTAAGTCATCTTTAGGTTTGATTATTTCTTCAAGTATCTTTTCATCTCTCTTTTTTGATAATCTATTTATATTAATATCAGTAATATCTGGAACATCTGGCAATTCTAATTTCATATTTTTTAAGATTTCTTTTGTTTGTTTAAAATTTGTTATTTTTTTATATTCTTCAACAGAATAATGTTGTCTATTAGTTTCTTCTTTTGGCAATCCTCTTTGCAATTCAAATCCATTTTCTACCATATACTTGTAAAAAGCATCTTGTAATTGTCTATAACTATCTTTTACTTTCCAAAATTCACTACAAGCGAGTTTATCAATAGAGTTTCCTTTTTTATCAGTTGTATGAACTACTGGCAAAAAAATTAAGTGCATATGAGGTGTTTGTTCATCTCTATGCACTTTGGCAGACATTATATATTGTTCTCCTAAACTTTTATATTCTACTACAAATTTATATGCAGTTTCAAAGAATCTTTTTATTTCTTCTTCGCCTATTCTTTCAAAAAAATCATGATCTGATGTTATTATATATTCACAAGCTATATTACTTACCTTTTTAATTTGTCCCTTTAAATTATATTTTTTTCTTATTTTATCAAATTCTTTTTCGTAACTATATTGTGGTGATTTTATTGAATAATTCAAATACGATTTTTCTTTATCTATATTATCATTTGAATAATTTTTATTTCTTCTTTCATTGTGTCTAAATATCCCTTTTAAATTTTCTCTTTTATATTTTGTATTTCTTATTATTGCATAACTCATTTTTTCCTCCTTACTTGTGTTAAAAACACTTTTTAATTTTTATATTATTGCTCATTTTCTAATTTGTGTTGTAACACAACTACAATACTTTTTTAACGCTATTCGCTAAAAGTATTTGTTGTGGCGGGGAAATTATATCTCCCCACACCCCTTTGCCTAAAAAATATCTATATATTTTTTAGGTTTTAGTTAAAGCTACTGCATAAGGCATCTGTAACAAGCATAGCTTGAACAGCTGTCTTAAATTGCTATTTGCAACTTTAACTAAAAAATCAGCTACACAAGTAGTTAATCTACTTTAGTTGCTGATTTTATTTATACAAATGCATCTGCATTTGCATATAGTTTAGTAAAGTCAAAGTTTGTATAATCTCTTCCCTTATAGTTCGATTTCTTATTGCTATTCGAACTATTATTATATATCTTTTTATTTTTTATATTATTTATTATATCTTTGTCATTCTTACCTATAGGGTATAGTTGTTTTTGACTATCTGAATAGTTACTTTCTTCAATACCCTCTTGAAGCTTTTGACTATACCTATTGATGTTTTCGGGCTTAGGTATAATTTGTCTTTGTTCTATTTCTTTACTATATGTTTTGTATTTTAACTTAACATCTACATATCCTTTATCTTTTAGTGAACTTATAATTTTAGATACTCTTTCGTGTGTTACTTTTACAATGTTTGCGATATATTTATTACTTGCAAAGCAACTTTTAGTTTCTTCACTTAAATACAAAATTATTGCAAGTATTATTTTTTCTTTATCCGACAATTCTTCATTTAATAAAATTTCTGCTGGAATCCATAGTCCTTTTAATTTTTGCATTTGCACCCCTCCTTCTGTTTAGTTTTTATTCGCTCCACGTTCAATTTTGTGGATTTTAAAATTGTTTTTAGTATAATTTTAGGTCAAAAAAATAAAGCCTTAAAATTTTACTTTTAAAGCTTTATAAAAATTTTATTTAATTACCAACCCTAACTTAACAACAGGATTTTTATCTGCTAGAAAAACCTTCTTTATTTCAATACTCGCAGGAATAACTTGTCCAATTTTTTTACCGTTCTTTTGTGTTACTTCCGTGTGTACTGTACTTTTACTTATTCCATATTTTCTTGCAGCACCTCTTACTGTATCTTTTGAATCTATTATATAATGTGCTAGTTCAACAGCACGTTCCTCTATTGAGTAACCTTTCATATTAAAGCCTCCAATTGCGAATACTTTTGTTTAAGTTTATTCGCTTTGGAGGTATATTAGAACTTATGATTTTTCTTATTTTATTTGATTTAAGTTAATTCCAAAGGCTAATTTGTTCAGTCTGACTTCTTAAATAAACCTGTTCTAAAGAGGCTTCCATTGTTACATCACTATTACTTCTTGCTTCTTCTATTGTTAAAAAGCTATTGCTTGTGTATTTGCTACTCCTCAATGCTAATTGATAAATTAGAGTAAATTTGTCTGTAATAGAACTTTGGCTAAGATCTGATAGGCAAATCATTTGAATATTGAATTTTTTTGAAATTTCTATCATTGGCTCTAATAAATGCTTAGAAGATGTTTTACCGAATGGATTATCTAATATAAATACTTTTGAAGATTCTATTCTTTCTTCTTCCCCTAGACTCTCTAGTTCTTTTCTTCTAGTATACTCAACCAATGCAGAGAATAGTGCAAAACATGCAATAAATTTTTGTCCACCTGAATTTTCTACAATAACATCTTCCCAATATCTTAATCCACTGTTTTTATTTTCAATATCAAATTTATATAGTTTTACTTTTATAGTTTCTGCATCTATTACTAAATTTAATAATTTACGATCAGACAAATAAGTAACTACTTTATTCTCAATTGTTTTTTGTGTATCTTCACTTTGTTTGCACTCTTCTCTTAAGGTTTGAATACATTCCTCAATGTGATTCTCTATTCTTTTTGGGGCATATTCTTTTATTTCTTGTGGTATTTCAATTTTCAAAATCTGTACATATCTTTCTCCTATTTTTATCTTTGAAGATTCTGATATTTTTTTCATCTCTTGATATAGCATTATTCCTTGTTTAATTGCATGCTCTAAAATGTTCTTCTTATCTTGTTCTATATTTTGCAAAGATAAATTTAAAATATTAATATAGTCTAGCAATTTTTCCGAACATTCAATGAGTTTCTCATATATGTAATAATAAGTATCATAATTCTCTTCTTCTGCTTCTTTTATAGAAACATTATCTAAAAAATTACTAATTATTCTATGTTTACCTTTGTAATCACTACTAATATCTACATGAATTTTATATATATTATTTTTATAAGCTTGATTTTCATGTTCCATTTTTTTATATTTACTAATCAGTTCTTGCAAGTTTAACTCTTCTTTGCTTAGTTGTAATATTTTTTTGTCTCCGTTTTTCTTCAAGTTTTCTAAAATCTTCTATGTCTTTTATATCAATATTTCTTTCAATAGTATTTATATCTGTTTGCATTTTTTTGTTTTTGTTTGCATATTCCTTTTGTTTTTCTATGCCTTCCGTCTTTTCTTGCTTTATTTTATTTCTTCTTTCTTCATAGTTTCCTTTTATTTGGCTTGCAGAAATAGCTTCTTGTTTCCCTATATTTTTCAATTTTTCTATACTGGTTTTAAACCTTGTTTCAATTCTCGTATATTCAGTATTTACCTTGGTTAGTTCTTCTTTTCTATATTCTAATTGTTTTTCTTCTTCTTCACTTTTTTCTTTATTTAAGTCTTCTAAATCTTCTGAATAAGTAATAGACATATAATCTTCTTCTTTAATATCTGAATATTTCTTTTGTTTTTCTTTTTGAGCATCTAGTTTGTTATTACTCCATATCTCTATCTCTGTATCTAATTGTTTTATATCTTGCTCATATTCTTTTGTTAACTGTTCATATTGTACCTCAAGTTCTTCTAATGGATTCTCTAATTTCTCTTGTTCTCCCTCAATTTTGGGTATTTTTGAGTTCTTGTTTTCTATTTCTTCTAATTTGTTTTCTAAATCTTTTTTCTCAAATATATTTTTCCTTTCACTATTTTTTATTTCATCTATTTGCCTGTTAATATTTTGGATATCTTCTTCTTGTCTTTTTATATTTATTTCACAGTTTTCCTTTTGTTTTTTTTCTTCACAATACTTAATATTTTTTCCCAAATATGCTAAATACTTTTCTTGGTCTTGCTCTATATCTCTTAATATCTTTTGTTTTTCTGTATTTTCTTCATTTCTTGTTTTATTATCTTTGTCTAATTTCTCTATTTGTTCTTTTTGACTTTTATTTTGCTCTTTTAAATCTTCTATTTTATTTTTTAAGTTATCAAGTTCTTCTTGCATCTCTTTTTCATCTTTTTCTTGATAATCAAAACTCTTTAAAATTCGAATATGTCCTTCTATTTTGTCTAATTCTTTTTCTTCTTCTGTTTTTCTCCTTTTATAGCTTTCTAGCTGACTTTCTAACCTATCTTTATATTGTTTAGTATTAGTGCTAAAGCATTCTTTATTATATAGGCTTAGGAAATATATTTCTTCCATTTGCACCATTTGTCCTTCTTTAGATACTCTTTTATTAAGACTAGAATGAGTAATAATAGGTGCCAATTTATTAGAATTTTCCTCTGTTTTTAGAGTCTTGATTTTTTCTAAATCATCCTGTGCTACAATATAGCAATATGGTAGCAATGGATTATTTTCTAATAACTCTTTTCTATATTCTTCTTGTTGATTTTTTAAATATTCCTCACCTAGCATATATCCAATATTCGCCTCTTCTAATATTTTCCTTATTTCACGAGAATTATGAATTCCTCCTTGCTCTAAATCTTGTAGATATTCTTTTACTCTATCTATTCGGCTTACAGATTCTTCTACTTTTCTTTTATATTCTAAATACTTCTCTTCTACTATTGCCATGTATATATGTTTTTGAAAAATGTTATTTTCTTCTACTCTATGAAATTCTAAAATACGTTTTATTTCTTCCTTCTTATTTTGAAATTCTTCATATATCTTTGCTTTTTGCGTTTCTTGTTTTGTTAATTCTTCTATTTGAGAATGATTTTGTTCTCTTTTTTTATTTAGCTCTTTTATTTGATTTTCTGCATTTTCTATTTGAAACTTATTTTGCTCTATCTCTTCATTTAATTTTTCTATTTGCTTTTCAAAATTTTCCCTTATACTTTTAACTTCTTTTTCTTCTAATTCATTTAATAAATTTCTTGATATAAAAATTTTTAATTTATCAAATAATTCTTTTTCTTCCTCTTCAAAGATTCTTATACTTTCTTTTAATTTTCCAAGTAATAAATTGAATTCACTAATATTTTTTTGACTATCTTCTTCTTTCTTCTTATAACTTTTTATTTGCTCTTTTATATTTTCATTTTCTTCTTCTATTTCTTTTATCTTATTATTAAGTTCTACTATTTTATTAGAATATTGTTCTTTCAAATTATACTCTATTTTTATCAATTGTTCATCTGTGTTATTTTTATCTTGTAAATTACTTTTTCTTATATTTAAAGCCTTTATATTAGCAATCGCTTCTTTTTCTTTTTCATATAAATGTGCTACTTCTTGTAATCTATATGCAAATTTTGCTTTATCGTATATTTGCTTTTGAATTTCATATTGTTCCTGTTCTTTTTCTAGTTTTTCCTTTGCATATTCTAAGTCACTTTGCAAATGATAATATTCTTCTGATATTTCTTCATACTCAATTTTCTTTAGTTCTTCTTCATTTTGCATAATTCTTTGTGATATTTGTTCTATTTTATCTTGATTTTCTTTACTTATTTTTTGGAAACTCAAATATATTTCATAAATAGTCTCTTTTACTTGTTTTTCTTTATCTAATTGTTCTAATAATTTAGTTAATGGTTCTTGATATTCTTTTATCTTCTCTTTAAAGTTCTCTAAAATCTCCTTTTCTTTAATATTACTTTCTTTTTCTATAATTTCTTGCATTAAGCTAATGAACATTTCTTTTAGTTCTCTACTTTCTGCCTCATTACTATCTGAAATAGATTTTAAAATCCACTTATTTACTAAGTTATCTGATGTTTTGCAATCTTTAAAAATCTCATCAACTCCACCCTCATTTTCATTTATCTTTGCTAAAGTCTTCCATTCGTTTACAAAAATACCATATTCTGATAATTTATTTCTATATTCTGCTTGCTCACTTCTTCCAAAAAGTCTTAAATTTTCTAAAGTTCTATTGTCCTTTATCATTTGCATAGCAGCTTCATATGATTTATAAATAATTGCATTTTCTTCTTTTTGAATAAATGGAATATTTCTAATATCAAATTCATTGCTAGTTTGGTAGTCATTCAAAAACGTAAAATACTTTGTTTTATTCATATCATCACTAGAATATAATTTACTCATTACTATTCCTGTTAGCAAATAGTGTTTTGGAGAGTTATCTAATTTCCATTCAATTAAAATATATGAAGCTTGATCTGGAGATAAGTAACTATGTATTTCTCTTCCATGTATCTTACTCTCTGGTAATATTGGTTGTTGTAATAATTGCACTAAAACACTTTTTCCTCCACCATTTGCTAAATTAAGTAATACATTCTCCCCTTTATAGCAATTTATAAATAAATCTTTGATTACTTTTTTATCATACTGAATATTTGCAATTCTAATTCTATTTATTTTAGGCATTATTCTCATCTCCAATCATAAATATTTGATTAATCTCTTTAATTCTATCTTCTAGCAAATAATAATATCTCATTAAGTTATCTAGCTTTTCTTCTGGTCTTATTTCTATATCTTTTTCCCCATTTGGATAAAATACCAATTTTTCTTTTTCTAATATATCACAAGCCTTTTTTACCATATACTTTCTTGTATTTCTTCCAATGCCATCTACTTGCTTGGCATGCCATTCATCAGCAATCTTTTGGAAATTGATTGAATAATCTTCTTCTAACAATCTTTTAGCATCTTCATCAACTTTACTAAATTTATCATCTAATGCTTGAACAATATCTTTTAATTGCAAAAACTCTGCTTGTTTTGGATCTGCATTTTTTCCACCATAGAACAAATATATAATAAACATTATAATATAACAAAGTAAAAAGCTGTCTATTGGTTTAGCATCTGACTTAATAGATTCTCTTAGTTCTCTTAGTGAAAAACTAAGTATTTTATTTTCAATATTTGGTACAAAATATATGGTTCGTGGGGCTTCAACAATTTTAAAATCTAATTCTCTTTCAAAACTTCCTAAGATTTCTCTTATTTCTAAATTTTCTGTATAATATTCAAAAAGTTCTTTATCTTGTCCTTTTCTAATTTCTCCTTGTTCTAATAGTCTTTTATAAATTTTGAGTGCTTCTTCTAACATAATTTTCTCCTATTCTTATAATTTTCATATCATTAATTTCTATTTCTTCTTTCATATCTTCATTTTGAGTACAGAATTTAAAAACAGTATCTAGTTTTTCTATTTTTATACCATCAAAGTCAAATTTACGTTTCTTTTGTTTCAAAATCTGATATAGGCAGTAGGACAAGTCAAACTCTCCATTGCAATTTTCATTTACTGCTTCTTCTTGTAAGAACTCTGAAATAGATATATTCTGTATTTCATATAATTTTAATAATACTAAAAATACTCTTTTATTTTCTGTGTACTTTTCTTTCTTGTCATCTCCTAAGCTATTAAACCATTCTGAGAAATTGAAGCTTTCTCTTTCCTCATCCATAAAGTCAAATAATTCTTCTACTATTTTTACATGAATTTCATTTCTTCTTTGTATTTCTTCTCTTTGCTTTTCATTATCTTCATATTCTTCTGCTTGTCTTGCAAAGTCTTCTTCTGCCTCTTTTATTTTAGATTGACTATCATATAGTAAATTCAAATTTAGTCTTTTATATGCTCCTGCCAAAAATAATGGGTTTACCAATCCTTCATAGATTTCACATACTTGTTTTGTATTCTTTAATTCCATTTTTTCTAATGGCCTTAATATTTGTTCTTCAAAATTATATCTTTTCTTTATAGTAAAACTCATAGTATCTTCTAGTATTTGTAAATACAATTTTTTTAGTTTTTGACCTTGTACTAATAATTGTCTCTGATATCGTAATGCTTGTTTTACGTTTTGACTAATTGCATAAACTTCTCTTTTCGCTTTTTTTATATTTTCATCTAATTCATCATGATTTCTTTCTTCCTCTTCTAAATGCTCTTTCGCTTTTGTAATTAGGTCATCTATTTTTTTCATTTCTTCATATCCATCTTGCATTATACTATTATTTTTGTTTACTAAATTCTCATATTCTGCACTTGAAATATCATTTATATTTGATTTTAGTTTATCTTCAAATTGTAAAAAGTCTATTTTTTGATTTCTTAGTCTTCTTATTATTTCTCTACTTTGACTGATTGCTCCTTGATAATTTTTCTTTTTTATTAGCATTTTTAATTTTATCTCTTCTATTTCAAATCCTAATTCATCTTCTACCTCTTTTGTACGAAATAAAAAATCATATCCCTGTTTTGTTAGTTCAAAAATAATCTTATTATTCTCATTAATTTTATCTGCTACTAATCTTATTGGAATTGATTTATATCCACTTTCATAACCCATAACTCTATATTCACGTTTATTCCCTTTATTTTGCAAAATATCTTTTACTATATATCTTGTTATTTCCTCTGCTTCTTCATATGATACTCGTTTTTTATAATAAGGTAATATTGTTTTTACGAATTGTATAATACTTTCTAATGTGCATTCCTGTTCTTCTGTTAGTGTAACTTCCATAATATAAACCAATACTGTCATTATAATATTATCTAATTGATTTTCGTCAAATAAATTCTCTATTTTATCTGTTCTATTTCTTCTTTTTGCAATTGATTCTACAATTGCAAAAAATTCCATCCTCTTTTCAAAACCCTTCAAATATTCAAACATGTTCTAATATTTCCTTTTCTTTACATATATTTTTTAAAATTGTTGCATTTATAATTTCTTGTGGAATATAACAATTCTTATTTAGTATATATTTTATTTTTTCTTGATAATTTTCATCAAATGAATGCATAAATAATTCTAATGATACACTGCTATTTTGATTATGTTTTATCTTTCCTAATAGCTCTAAATCTTTTTCATCTATCATTATTTCATATATTTTAGTAAACAAACTAATTTCAGCATTTTCATTTTGATTAACAACTCTCTCAAACATTTCAATTCCTGTATAATCTAAGTCTCCCCAGTAGAAAAATGAACATTTTCTTTGTATTACTTCATTTTCATATTCTTCTAGCGCTTTTGCTTTTGTAATTTTATTTCCCTCCCCATAAAGTACTCCATCTATTTCTATATTACACAAATAACACTCATCTTTTAAATTATTTATTATTTTTCTTAAACTATACCAAGTGTCTTTATTTTCCACTATTAGTATGTTCATTTTTTCCTTCTTGCAATGAATATAATCAAAAAATGGTTCTGGTGTTAGATAATAGTTTAATTTTTCTTCTAATCCATTCCATTTTACTACACTTTTACATAATGAGTCATCTAAAATTTTTTCATCATTCCAGATTTGATAAGCCCTTTCATTTTTAGAAATAGGGATATCTAATTCTTTCCTGTTTCTGATTAAAAATGTATTTAATGGAACTAATAATTCACGATGTTTTTCATAGATGTTGGGTTTATTTAAATATTCTTCTATATTTATTAAATCACATAAGGTTCGTATCTCTCTGTCATAATTTGTTTCTTGCTTTGATAATTTAATTATTTTATACTTTAAAAAAAGTGATGGAATTTTACCGTTCTTATCTTTTCCGAACTGATTTTAAAATTCCATCATTAATAAACTTTTTAATAATATTAACAAGTTCTATATATTCAATTTCTTTATTCAATATTTCTTCAATTTCATTTAGTGTGATATATGTTTTGGGATTATCTTTTAATTTTGTACTTAAATCTTTCTCCATTTTTTGATCCATTGAAATTATTGCTCCTTATTATCAAAAATATTTCTTAATTTTTGAACATTATATCACATTTGTAAATATATTTCAATAGGTATACATAATTTTCAATGCTTCTATACCAATATTTATATCTATATATTTAAAAATACTACTAACTGTATATAAATAGCTTGTCTCTTTTTCCATATTATCTGATGTTATTTCGCCAAATAAGTTAAATGCTAGTCTACACGTGTTTATACTTGTTCCTGTTTGCCATGGTGCTTTTAAACTGTATATATTTATTGTATTGTTTTTAATGCTATATATTTCTTCGAAATTTTTTCTAGTTTCCTTGTTACTGGATAATAAATAAATTAAACTATCTATATATATATCTTTTCTCTTAACCTGTCCTATTTTTTTATTGTAAAAATCTTCATGTTCCTTATTTATAAAGTACATACTATACCCCCCTATTATATAGTATGTTTTTATTTTAATATTTATGATTTTTATTTTTTACACTTCTCATATTTTTCCTTTAAACTGTTCTTTCTCTATTTTTGAAAAACATTTCAAAAACTTCTTTGGGGCAATTTTCCTTTATAAACTTTTCATCATTTCTTAATATTGCCTCTCTAACTTTTGTTGCTGATAGCCCATTAAATTCATTATCTCTTGAAAAAAATCTAAAATTAATTCTTTGTATTAATTCTTCTTCAAACCACCCCTTTATCATTACTGGATTTTCTGAACTATAATATGAAAACTCCCTTACTCCCATATTTCCAACTACATTATAGTAAATTAACCTTCCCCATTCTTTATCATCATTATTCTCTTCTGTGGACCAGTCTGAAAGTGTAATTATTTTAATACTATTTTGTAGATAATTTTTACTTTTTAAATATCCCATTATAGCACTTTCTACCATCGATTTTCTTAAATCAATAGAAAAAGGATTTCTCTCTGTTCCAAATTTATCCGCACTTCCTATCATTACAAGAACTTTATCATTTTCTTTTAGTGCTTTTTCTATCATCCATAAATGAGCATTATGTATTGGTTGCATTCTACTTAAAAAAACTCCTACTTTATCCATATTCATTAATCTTCCCTTTCATAAATCTTTAATATCTTTTTGAAACACTCTTTTATACAATTTATAAAATTTTAAAAACTTTATAATGTAGAAAACTTAATTGATTATTCATTTTAGTATTATATCATAAAAATTGAAAATGTAAAATTCGTTTCTATCTTTATATAATCTAGGCTGTTGACACTTGTATTGTAAAACAGCCTTTCGCCTAACAATATAAACTTTAAGCAGTTTTTATCTTTGTTTCTTGATTATCATACTCCAAAATTTTTTCTATAGTAATATTTTTATTATGTTCTATTCTTCCCCATTTATAATTTCTTTTCCATAATGCAATTATATTTACTGGTATCCATGTTAATATAAATATTGGAAATGTCAATATTCCCTTTATATTATCCTTAATTCCTTTATTGTTAGATTTTATTGCAAAGATTGATAAAGCAACACTTGTTAAGTAACAACATAATAATGAGGAAAATGTGTCATGACTAATTCCATATATTATTGCTAATATTATATGTAATGCAAATGCAATACTACTTACAATTTGTAATGTTGGTGCCATTAAAAATATTAAAGCATCAATACAATTTAACTTTCCTTTTATTCCTTCTTGTATTAGGTTAGGTGCATAGTTTAATAAGCATTGATTTGTTCCTATTGACCAACGCATTCTCTGCCTGAAAGATTCTTTTAATGTTGTAATTTGTTCATCATATGTTATTGCTTCTCTTACAAAGGCTATTTCTTCATTATTTATTGCACATTTTACAGATAGTTCTATATCTTCTGTCATGCTTTTAGGATTGTAACCTTTTTTGTATAACCTTTCTTTTGCTATCATAAATCCTGTTCCATTGATAAAACTAGATTGTCCTATATTCATTCTTGCTCTATTGAAGAAATGATTTTGTATCATATAATATAGTGTATAACAATTAGATATCCATGTGTCATGTGGATTTTTGCTATCTCTATATCCTTGTGCTAATTGGTATCCACTGCATAAAGCATCATTCATTTTTTCTATAAATTGTGGATGTACTACATTGTCTGCATCAAAAATTATAAATGCATCATAACAGTTAAAATTATCATTTAAGTATTTAAAACTGTATTTTAGTGCTTCTCCTTTTGATTTTATTATTTTTGAAGATTCTATTATTTTTGCATTGTTCTCTATTGCAATTTCTCTTGTTTTGTCATTACAGTTATTCGGAAATACAAAAACATCATATAAGTCTTTTGGATATTTTTGCTTTTCTAAACTATCTAATAAATTTCCTATTACCTTTTCTTCATTTCGTGCAGGAATTATAATTGCAAATCTATTTTTTGCATTTGTCTTCTTTATCTTTTTCTCTTTTAAAAATACAAATATTCCTATAATAACATAGTAAATTCCATATAATATCATTAGTATATCTACTACTTTTAATATTCCAACAATTATTTTTAACATAATATCACCTTTTTTCTTATTTAATTATACACAACCAAATAAAAAAATAAATGACTATATTGTCACTTTTAGGATTTTTGTTGAAATTTGTTTAATTGTATTTTTATAATTCTAAAGAGCGGATATATTTTACTACCATCCGCCCTATATTCTATGCTACTTTTATTCCTGTATCAATTATTTCTTGAACAAAAGGATTTCCTTCTTCAAAATCCTTTACTTTTATTGGGTGTGGCTCTATTCTTAAATCTATATTTTGTGTTAACATCATAAGTTCAACCATTAAATCTAAAATATTATTATCGCTATTAATAATAATAGCTAAATCTATATCACTATCTTTGTGATTTGTTCCTTTTGCATAAGAACCAAATAGGTATACTTCTTGAATGTTATAATGTTTAGATATTTCTTTAATATATTCTTCTAGGCTTTTTAAAACTTTTATATCAACATTTTTTTTAACCATGACCTAACCTCCTTTATATTTTCTATTTGCTCAGATGTATATTCTTTTGTACATCTTTCATAAAATTCATTTTTATAATCTTCGTATCTTGCACTAATATTAAATGAATTACATATAAATAAAATTTTAGTTTTATTCTCATCTAATTTAATATTACATCTCTCTGCTAATATATTTAAATTATGAATTTTAGGTGGATATGGGTTATCTTTATTTACTTTAGCATATATTGCTTTTAATAATTTCTCGATTGTTAAATGTCCTATAAATAATGCCCATGTATATTGTTCTGTTTCAAAATTCTTTTTCATAGATTCATAATCTCTGTCAGAACTTTCAATCCAATAATTCATTAAATCTATATTATTCATATAATTTCCCCACTTTCAATCTATTATTATTATAGCATTAAAATTAAATTTTTGCTATGTTTTATTAAAAAAATTTTTATGAAATTACTTGTTTATAATGTTTTCATATGATTCAATTTTCTTGTGTTATTGTACACTGTTATCCTACATCATGAATATAATATGTTATTAAAACTTTATTTTGAAAGGATTTAGTTTGAAAGAAAAATTTATAAAAATAAAACCAAAATAATAGAAAAAGGGCATAGTTCCCCCTTACCCCCAGAAAATAGCAATATAAGCACGTTTTTTGCCTCTACGTTTAGAAAGCACATTGAATTTG
>CAOKMR010000007.1 GCA_948469815.1 uncultured Clostridiaceae bacterium
AATATATAATCCAAACATGGAAGATACAACATATGCTAATACAGATGTATTCTATATAGGAATAGCACTAGAAGAATGGGCTGAGCCAGAAGTAATAAATGGAAATGGATATATAGTAGTAACATATGCAGGACAAGAAATAACAAGATTTAATATTAAAGTAAAATAAAAAAACGAGATTTAAAGACGTTCTTAAAAATTTTAAGAACGTCTTTTGCCATAAGGGACGGAGAATTTTGGCAATTATTTGAAAATGCACATTTTTTACATCCCCAAGCATATTTTTTTATTGAAATAAAAATACATTAGTGATAAAATAAATGGGTAAAAAGGAGGAAAAAGAAATGGGAGACATTGTTTTAGAGTGTAATAATCTCTACAAAAAATTAGGTAAAAAAACAATAATAAAAGATGTTTCTACAAAACTAGAAAGTGGGGACATATTAGGTTTTATAGGGCCTAATGGAGCAGGAAAAACAACTACAATAAAACTTATATTAGGATTACAAGGAATAGATAAAGGAACAGTAAAAATAAATGGATATGATATACAAAAAGATTTTGAAAAAGCAATAGAAAGAGTAGGAGCAATAGTAGAAAATCCTGACTTATACATGTATTTATCAGGTTATAAGAACTTACAATTAATTGCTAATCTATATAATAATGTAGATAAAGCAAGAATTGACGAGGTTGTTAAATTAGTAGGATTAGAATCAAGAATTAATGATAAAGTATCAAAATATTCTTTAGGAATGAGACAAAGACTAGGAATTGGTCAAGCAATACTACATAAACCTAATATATTAATTTTAGATGAGCCTACAAACGGATTAGACCCAGAAGGAATAAAAGAGTTAAGAGACCTTATACAAAAATTAACCAAAGAAGAAAATATGGCAGTATTAATTTCTAGCCATAATCTAGCTGAATTAGATAATTTCTGTACAAAAGTATGTATTATAAAAAATGGTGAGGTACTAGAGACAAAAGACATAAAAGAATTAAAAGAAGAAGCTAATGCAAAATTTACTTTATTTAGAGTAAATGATACAGCTAACATAGGAGAATTATTTGATAAAGCAGAAATTTTAAATAATAATGAATTTAAAATACAAGGGAATGATAATGAAATTGCAAAGACAGTAAAAAAATTAGTAGAAAACAATATAGATGTTTATGGTATTAATGAAGAAACGATAACACTAGAAGATGCATTCTTAAAAAAGACAGGAGGTAATAAAATTGTTTAATTTAGTAAAAAACGAGTTAATAAAAATATTCAGTAAAAAGGCTATATACGTAATATTAATAATATTCTTACTATTATCAATAGCAAGTGTAGCTTTAAATAAAGTTATAGAAAACATTAGTAATGTAGGGTATAATTATATTGATCAAGAATTATCAATAATGAAAGAAAGTTTGAAGCAAGTCAATAAAAGCACACCAGAAGGTAAAGAAGAATATAGTTATTTACAATCTCAAATAGAATATTTAGAACTACAAAAGAAATATGGAGCAAACTCATGGCAATCTACAATAGTGTCAAATGAGTTATATGATAAAATAATGAATATAAATTACTATAAAAATGGATTAGTAGAATATGTAAGCAATAATGATTTACCATTAGAAGAATTACAAAAGGAATATGATGGTATTATAAAAAAACTAGATGAAGGTGATTGGAAAGCATTTGCAAAAACAGACTTAGAAAAAGTTAAAACACAGTTAGAATTTACCGAAAATGAAATTAAAGGAAATATGGATACTGATACATTAAATGCTTTAAAACAAGAAGCGGAGACATTAAAACTAAAGATTCAAGTATTAGAGTGGAGACTAGAAAAAGATATTTGTTATGGAGACAAAGATTATGATATTCTATTAACACATTATGAATCAAATGGTTCTAGCCTTATAAATTATAATTATACATATGACATAAATGAAAATAATTATAAAGAAAAAGAAGGAAAAGACTATAATTATTCTGCAAAAAAACAGTATCAAGAAACATTAGCAGAATATAATATAGCAAAATACAAAATTGAAAATAATATAAGTTCAAAAACAACAGTATCAGAAACATTAAAAACATTGTTTACAGATGGAGGAGATGGAATATTATTTCTAATCATAATAGCTTTAATGTTAACAGGAGGAATAGTAAGTGAAGAATTTAATAAAGGAACAATAAAACTATTATTAATAAGACCATACAGTAGAAGGAAAATATTAGCATCAAAAATAATTGCTTGTTTTATAACTTTACTTTTTTCAATATTAATAATAACAATAATACAAACAATATTCTCTGGAATTATGTATGGATTTGATACAATAAATGCACCAATTATAGAATATAACTATAATACAAATTCAGTAATATCAGTTAATGGAATTGTTTCTATGTTAATAGGATTATTACAGATGTCTCCATTAGTTATAATATTAGCATTAATTGCATTTATGATAGGAACTATTTGTGCAAACACAGCAGTAGCAATCGTAGTATCATTTTTAGCATATTTTGTATCTAGCATTGTAAATTCATTAGTAATGGAATTCCAAATAAAATGGTTAAAAATTGTTCCTACATTAAATTGGGACTTAACACAATATGCATATGGAAAATTACCTACAGTTGAAGGAATGACATTAGGATTTTCAATACTAATATGTGCAATTACCATAATTTCACTATTAGTAATAACCTTTGAAAACTTTGCAAGAAAAAATATAAAAAATGTATAATGTAAAAATAAGAGGAAATAGTTTGAAAGAATTTTTGTAACTACGTATACCTTAAGCAAAGCGAGAAAGGAATGTAATTAAAAATGAGTAAAATACTAGATAATGTAAATACACCACAAGACTTAAAAAATTTGAATATAAATGAAAAACAAAAGTTAGCAACAGAAATACGAGAAATGATAATTAATATAGTTTCAGAAAATGGGGGACACCTAGCATCTAATTTAGGAGTAGTAGAACTTACAATTGCCTTACATAGTGTATTTAATATGCCTAAAGATAAAATTGTATGGGATGTAGGACATCAAACATATGTGCATAAAATTTTAACAGGAAGAAAAGACAAAATGAATACTTTAAGAAAAATGAATGGGATAGCAGGATTTCCAAAAACATCTGAATCAGAATATGATAACTTTAATACAGGACATAGTAGCACATCAATATCAGTAGCCTTAGGAATGGCAAAAGCAAGAGACTTAAAAAAGGAAGACTATAATGTTATTGCAGTAATAGGTGATGGAGCATTAACAGGGGGAATGGCATTAGAAGCCTTAAATGATGCAGGGGACTCAAAAAATAATTTAATTGTAATATTAAATGATAATGAAATGAGTATTTCTAAAAATGTTGGAGGAGTTCCAAGATTATTAAGTAAAATAAGAACAAAAAAACTTTATAAAGCATCGAACGAATATATTAGAGAGATTATCGAGAAGATTCCATTAATAGGAAAGAAATTAAGCAAAGGTATAAAAAGAATTAAAAGAAGTGTAAAACAATTAGTAATACCAAATATGTTTTTTGAAGACATTGGATTTAGCTATTTAGGACCAGTATATGGGCATAATATAGTAGAACTAGAAGACATAATGAAAAGAAGCAAACAAATAGAAGGACCAGTTTTAATACATGTTATTACAAAAAAAGGTAAAGGATATAAAATTGCAGAAGAAAATCCAGATTGTTTTCATAGTACAAGTGGATTTGATATAGAAACAGGAAAAAGTAAAAAAGCTAAAAAAGATGACTATTCAAAAGTATTTGGAGAAAAATTAATAGAACTTGCCAAAAAAAATGCAAACATAGTAGCAGTCACAGCAGCAATGAAAGATGGAACAGGACTAAGTAAATTTGCAAAAAAATTTCCAGATAGATTTTTTGATGTAGGAATTGCAGAACAACATGCCATAGGATTTGCAGCAGGTCTTGCAAGTTTAGGAATGACACCAGTAGTGCCAATATATTCATCATTTTATCAAAGAGCATATGACCAAGTAATACATGATATATGTATACAAAACTTAGGAGTAATAATGTGTGTTGATAGGGCTGGAATAGTCGGAAATGACGGAGAAACACATCAAGGAATATTAGACTTATCATTTTTTAACGTAATACCAAACTTAAATATAATGGCACCAAAAGATTTTGATGAATTAGAACAAATGCTAGAATTTGCAGTAAATTTAAAAAAGCCAGTAGTAATAAGATATCCTAGAGGAGGAGAAGGACTAGCAAAATTTGATAAACATGAAAAAATAGAACTTGGAAAATCAGAAATAATAAAACAAGGAAAAGATGTAACTATAATAGCAATAGGAAAAATGGTTAGTAGAGCTTATGAAATTCAAGAAAAATTAAAAAAGGATAATATAGATGTAGAAATAATAAATGCAAGATCTTTAAAACCATTAGATGAAAAAACAATAATTAAATCTATAGAAAAAACTAAAAAAGTAATCACTATAGAAGACAATATATTAAAAGGTGGGTTAGCAAGTAGTATAAAAGAATTAATAGTTGAAAATAAGATAAATGGTATAAAAACAAAATGCTTTGGATACCCAAATACATTTGTAAAACATGGTTCAACAGAAGAAATTGAAAAATTATATGGATTAGATATGGAAAATATAGCAAAAGAAACAAAGGAGCTAGTAATAAATGGGGAAAAAGAAGAAAAATAAAAGTTGGACTTTAAAAATAATTTATGTAATATGTGTTATTATAGTATTCATAGCAGGGTTATACTATGAAAATGGTTATAGAGATATAAACACATTTATTAATGATATAAACAATAAAATCTTCAAAATATCTAAAACTATTACAAACAATGTAAGCAATACTTTATCTAATGATAGTGTAACCAATGATAAAAATGAGCAAATACCTATTAAAAATGTCAAAGGAACATTACAAATGCACCTTATAGATGTAGGACAGCGGTGATAGTATACTATTTATGCAGGGAACTAAAGTAATGTTAATAGATAGTGGAACAAGAAGTAAAGGAGAAACAGTAGTAAATTATTTAAAACAATTAGGAATAAAAAAGATTGACGTTTTAATAGGAACACATCCACATGATGATCATATGGGAGGAATGGCAGAAGTAATAAGAAACTTTGATATTGGAGTTTTATATGCTCCAGATACAACTAAAAATAATATAACAACAAGTTGGTATTTAGATTTTTTAAATGCAGTAGATGAGAAAAAAGTCAACTGGATATATCCAAAAGTTGGTGACAATTTTGAACTAGGAGAAGCAATAATTCAAATATTAGCACCAAACTCTACTAAATATGACGAATTAAACAATTACTCTATAGTAACCAAAATTGTATATGGAAATGTAAACATTATATCAATGGGAGACGCAGAAAAGCTATCAGAAGATGAAATCTTAAAAAATGGATTAGATGTTAAAGCACAAATAATTAAAGCAGGACATCATGGAAGTAACACATCAAATTCAGAGAATTTGATAAATTCAGTAAATCCTCAGTATGCATTAATATCTGTAAAAAAAGGGAATACATATAATCATCCAACAAAATCAGTAATGGAAATGTTTGAGAGAAAGCAAATAAAGGTATATAGAACAGACCAATCAGGAACAATTATAATGACCACGAATGGGACAACCATAAAATTTGATAAAGAGCCAGGGAATTATTTAGCAGGGTATGAGATGTGAGATAGTGCTTGAAAAAAAACATGGTATATAGTAAAATATAATTGTATAAAAACATAAGAGAGGATGAAAGTTATGGAAAGTGTAGGAGATTTTTTATGTGGAATATTTATGACAATGTATTGGATATTTAGACTAATAGTTACAGCAATATCATATTTACAAATAGAATTTCCATTTGAATGTATAAACACAAATGCTGAAATTTTATTATTATTTTTAACATTAATATGTATAATATGTGTATTTAAAAGAGTAACAGTAGGAGGGATAATATATTTCATTGCATATTGTGCATATTTTGGACCAGATTTATTTACAAAAATGAAAGCAGGGGTAACACCAGATACTATGGGTAATATAATGGTAGACTTTATAGCAATAATACTAGCAGCAGCAGTAGTCTTAAATATAATTATAAGTAAAACAAGGAAAGTATCAAACAAAAAAGGAACAGATTGGTTCTATCAAGGAGAAAAATATGATAGAGAATTAGATGAGCGTGCAGACAAGAATAATTATAGGATATATTAATAATGAAAAGAGAAGATATTTTATGGGTAAGGATTTAATGATTAGAAGTAACAGTGCAGAGTTCTTGATATTTGATAGACAAATTCATAAAAACGGTATTGAAGTTAGATTTGAAGATGGAGATTTATGGGTTACACAGAAAGGTATAGGAGAACTTTATAACACTTCTAAACAAGATATTAGTTATCATTTAAAGAATATTTTTGAATCTTTTGAATTAGAGGAGAATTCAGTTGTCAAAAAATATTTGACAACTGCTTCTGATGGTAAGAATTATAAAACTAATTACTATAATTTAGATGCTGTTATTTCAGTTGGTTATAGAGTAAATTCTGATAGAGCAATTCAATTTAGAAGATGGGCAACAAATGTATTAAAAGAATTTGCTCAAAAAGGTTACATAATAGATAAAAAAAGAATGGAAAATGGAACATTTTTTGATGAAGATTATTTTGAAACATTACTTGCAGAAATAAGAGAAATAAGAATATCTGAAAGAAGATTTTATCAAAAAATCACAGATATTTATGCTACTAGTATAGATTATGATAGAAAGTCACCAATTACGATTAGTTTTTTTAAAAAAGTGCAAAACAAGATGCATTATGCAGTATCGCATCAAACTGCAGCAGAAATTATATATAATAGAGCAGATAGTGAAAAAGAACATATGAATTTGACATCATGGAGGAATTCTCCAAATGGAAAAATATTAGAAACTGATGTGGTAATTGCTAAAAATTATTTAACAAAAGAAGAACTAGAAGGTTTAGAATTAATTGTGTCATCTTTTCTAGATTTAGCAGAATCAAGAGCTAAAAGAAATATTCCTATGTCGATGGAAGATTGGAGTAATTTATTAGATAGATATTTACTACTTGATGATAGAGATATATTAAAAGATGCTGGGAAAATATCACATGAAATTGCTTGTGACAAAGCATTAACAGAGTTTGAAAAATACAGAATAAAGCAAGATAAATTATATAAATCTGATTTTGATTTATTAATGGAAGAAACTGAAAAATATGGAATTTAAAGGAGATAAAGAAAATGAATGAATATAAAGAACATGAAATAAAAGTCTTGGATGTAGATATCGAGCAATTAGTGGAAAAGCTAGATGAAATAGGAACAAAAAAAGTTTATGATGATGAACGTACTATAATTACATTATATACTCCAGAAAGAATGTTTTTAAACAAAAGAGATAAACTTATTAGAATAACAGACGAAGGAAATATAAAGTAACAATGCATGTTAGTAAAGATTATTTTGAAGAGTATAAAGTATAGAAAACGAGACATTTGAATAGGAAGTGAAAATAATGGATAATAACACAAATATCAACTGGTACCCAGGGCACATGGCAAAAGCTAAAAGGCTTATAGAAGATGATTTAAAACTTATAGATGTTGTAATAGAGGTAATAGATGCTAGGATTCCTATTTCCAGTAGAAATCCTGATTTAAATAAAATGGTAAAAAACAAAAAGAAAATTATAATTCTAAATAAAAGTGATTTAGCAGATGATATACAAACCAAAAAGTGGAAAGAATATCTTACAAACAAAGATACAATTGCAATAAGTATGAATTCATTAAACAATAATAGAGTCAATGAAATTATAAATACAATAGAAAAAATTATGGCAGAAGAAAAAGCCAAAGCACTTGAAAAAGGAAGGACTGGTAGAACAATTAGAGTTTTAATAATAGGGATACCTAATGTACGGAAAATCTTCTTTAATAAATCGAATATCTAATAAAAATAAGCAAATAGTAGGAAATAAACCAGGAGTAACAGTAAAAAAACAGTGGATAAGAATAGGAAACAATATAGAACTATTAGATACACCAGGAGTATTATGGCCCAAATTTGAAACGCAGGAAATTGCCTTAAATTTGGCGTATACAGGAACAATAAAAGATGAAATTTTAGACAACCTAGAAATAGCATATAATTTGTTAAAATATTTATTAAACAATTATAGAGATAAAATAGTAGAAACTTATAAATTAGACAATGAACAAGTAGAAGAAATATTAAAAAATGAAAACCAAATGGAAAATGAAAATATAATGGATGTAATGAGACTAATAGGAAAAAAAAGAGGAGCTATTATTTCTGGAGGGAACATTGACGAAACAAAAACAGCAAATATAATAATAAAAGATTTTAGAGAAGCTAAGATGGGAAAAATTACATTAGAACCTTGTATTTAAGTGTAGGGGTACTGTTTTAACTAGGCACGAAGTAAGAAATGACACCACTGTGCCCTATCTTGTTTTGATATAATAAAAAGGAAGGATAAAGAAATTGGAAGAAAAAGAGCAAAGAATAAATAATCTAAATCCACTAACATGGGCATATATAGGTGATGCAGTGTATGAACTATATATTAGAGAAAAGCTAATAGAAACAACAAATCTAAAACCACATAAATTACATATAGAAGCAGTAAAGAGAGTTAAAGCAGAAGCTCAAGCAAATTTACTACAAAAAATAGAAGAAAAATTAAATGAAGAAGAAAAAGAAATTGTAAGGAGAACAAGAAACACAAAAAATCATCACTTACCTAAAAATTCCAATATAAAAGAATACATGTATGCATCAGCTTTTGAAGGTTTAATTGGATATTTATATCTTACAGGAAAAGAAGAAAGATTAAAACAAATTTTAAATTACTGTGTATAAAAAGGAGAGTAACATATGAAAATTCGAGAAGAAAATGCAAAAATTTCAACAATTTTTAATATAATATTAGTTATAATAGCTATAATAGCAATTTATTATGTATGGCATATATATAGAATTAATGAATTTGGAAATTTTGTAAAAGCAGAATATACAACAGGTATATCTCAATTTTCAAGAGATGACTCTGTAAAATATTCTGATCAATATAGTTATAAGATTGAATCACAAGAATTTAATGATGCTTTAATATATAGAAATATAGATGTAAAGGAAAATACATTATATAGAGTTACAGCAATGGTAAAATTTGAAAATGTACAAAATGAAAAAGAAGAATCAGAAGGTGGAGTAAATATTGGAATAATGGATACAACTGAAAAGTCAAATAGTCTAGTAGGAAATGGAGATTGGCAAAGTTTGGTTTTTCAATTTGATTCAAGAAATAGAACAAATGTAGATATTACTTTTAGATTGGGAGCATATGATGATAACTCTAAAGGAACAGTTTGGTTTTCTGACTTTAAATTAGATGAAGTAAAAAAAGATGAAAACAATAATTGGAATTTTATATGTCTAATTATGAAAAATTTGCAAGTAGATATTGAAAAAGATGGAAACAAAACTAAAACGAATTTAAATTTAAAACCATCTGAAATATCATTGATAGAAAGTAATATGAAAAGATTTCAAACATCAATGAAAGAAATGTCTGGAGGACGAATGACAGTAACATATAGGACAATTGTAGTAGATAAGCCAATAACATCAATTAGCAATAGTGACGATTATGGTAATTATATAGCAACATCAAATATAGAAGAAATCTTAGAAAGATATGTAGACAATGGTGGAATTGAATATGACCATATATTTGTAGCATACAAACTTGGAGAAGATTTACATGAAGAGCGTATAAGAACAGGAGACTGGATAGGTCTTCGGAGGAATGACATATAAAAAAGATATAGGATTTTCAAATATAAGAATTCCAAATGAAAATGCAGATTTATTATATACCTATTCAAACTTTAATACATTTCCAGAAGAAGTATTTGTTCATGAATTTTTGCACAATTTAGAAAGAATAGAAAATGAATGTAAAAATGAAATACCTGAATTACATTCATATGAAAAATATGGTTATTCTGAAGATGATACAGAGGGGCTAAAAAAATGGTATATTGACTACATGACATCTAATATAAACAATAAAAATATAGGATTAAGTAAAGAAGTATTTTCTATGAAACCTGTACATGATAGTTACTTTAAAAATTCAATAGATTTAACAGAAGAAAAGTTCCATGAACCAGAAAACTTAGGAGAACATATAAAAGCATTAATTGAAAGGATAAAAGGATATTTTATAGAAGAAGAAAATTATGATGTAAATAAAACTGCAGTATAAAAATATATTGTAAGGGCGGCATAGCATGAGAAAGTGTAAAGCAAATTTCACTTAGCGAAGCTCGTCCGTTCTTCGAAGATATGCTTGGAAAGGAATAACAATGAAAGTATCAGAATTTAATTATAATTTACCAGAAGAATTAATAGCACAGATACCAATAAAAAATAGAGACGAATCTAGGTTAATGATTTTAGAAAGACAAAAAGAAACTATAGAGCACAAAATCTTTAGAGATATATTAGATTATTTACAACCAGGGGACTGTTTAGTAAGAAACAATACAAAAGTAATTCCAGCACGTTTATATGGTAAAAAAGAAACAGGAGCAAATGTGGAATTTTTGCTTTTAAACAGAATTGAAGAAGACTTTTGGGAGGTAATGGTAAGACCAGGAAGAAAATTACCAGTAGGAACAAAAGTAACTTTTGGAAATGGATTACTAGAAGCAGAAATTTTAGAAATACTTAATGATGGGAATAGAAAAGTTAAGTTTTCATACGATGGAATATTTAATCAAATATTAGATAAGATAGGTTTAATGCCATTACCACCATATATAAAAGAAAAATTAGAAGACAAAAAGAGGTATCAAACTGTTTATGCAAAATATGAGGGTTCAGCAGCAGCACCAACAGCAGGATTGCATTTTACAGAAGAACTATTGACAAAAATACAAGAAAAGGGAGTACAAATTGCAAATGTTACATTACATGTTGGAATAGGAACATTTAGACCTGTAAAAGTAGAAAAAATAGAAGAACATGATATGCACTCAGAACATTTTTATATAAAACAAGAAGATGTAGAAAAGATTAATATAGCAAAGAAAAATGGGAAAAGAGTAATAGCAATTGGGACAACCTCATGTAGAGTTTTAGAATCAATTGCAGATGAAGAAGGTTTAGTAAAACCATATGAAGGTGATACACAAATATTTATATATCCAGGTTATAAATTTAAATGCATAGATGGGTTAATAACAAACTTTCATTTACCAGAATCTACACTACTAATGTTAGTATCTGCACTTGCAGGAAAAGAATACATAATGAAAGCTTACAATGAAGCGGTAAAAGAAAAATATAGATTTTTCAGTTTTGGAGATGCAATGTTTATTTGCTAGAAGATAGATGTTAGAAATGAAGAATTGCAGATGGAGTCCTTGCATTTGGCTCTTCAAAGAAGCTACTTAAAAATATTAAAAAATAGGGAGAATAAAATGGAGAAACAACCAATAACATATGAATTATTACATATAGATAAAAACTGTGGAGCAAGAAGAGGTGTAATACATACTCCACATGGAGATATACAAACACCAATATTTATGCCAGTTGGAACACAAGCAACAGTTAAATCCATGACACCAGAAGAATTAAAAGAAATGGTAGAAGCCCAAATAATTTTATCAAATACATATCATTTATACTTTAGACCAGGTCATAAATTAATAGAAGAAGCAGGTGGATTACATGAATTTATGAGATGGGATAGACCTATTCTAACAGATAGTGGAGGATTTCAAGTATTTAGTTTAGGAGATTTAAGGACAATATCAGAAGAAGGAGTAGACTTTAAATCATACTTAGATGGAAGCAAGCATTTTTTTTCTCCTGAAAAAATTATGGAAATTGAAAATTCATTAGGAGCAGATATAATAATGGCATTTGATGAATGTGTTAAATACCCAGAAACATATGAATATACAAAAAATTCTATGGAAAGAACTACTAGATGGGCAAAGCGATGTAAAGAATCACATGCAAAAAAAGACAAACAAGGACTATTTGGAATAATTCAAGGTGGATTTTATAAAGATTTAAGAGAAAAATCTGTAAAAGACTTAATAGAATTAGACTTACCAGGATATGCTATAGGAGGTATAAGTGTAGGAGAACCTAAAGAAGAATTTTTAGATATATTAAATTATACAGCTCCATTAATGCCAAAAAATAAACCCAGATATCTAATGGGAGTAGGAACACCAGATTATTTAATAGAAGCAGCAATAGCGGGTATAGACATGTGTGACTGTGTATTACCTACAAGAATTGCAAGAAATGGAACAGCATTAACATGGAATGGCAAGGTAGTAGTTAGAAATGCAACTTATGAAAAAGATTTCACACCATTAGATATAGAATGTGATTGTTATACATGTAGAAACTATACAAGAGCATATATTAGACATCTTGTAAAAGAAAAAGAGATTTTAGGAGTAAGATTATTATCAATTCATAACTTAAGATTCTTGACTAAATTGATGGAAAGAGTTAGAATAGAAATTGAAAAAGATAATTTGTTAAATTTTAAACATGAATTTTATAAAAAATATGGATATGAAAAATAAAAGGAGGCGAGCAAATGAGATTACATGCAGATGACTTAAAAGAAGATAGCAAGTTAAAAATAAATAAACCAAAAGAACACAATAATGGTATAATTATAGGTGTTACAATAGCAATAATAATTACATTACTTATTATTTGTATAATAATGGTAGTAATAAAAGATATACAACCTATAGATGAAACAATAAAAATATATATAGATGGTCAAGAAAGTAAAATAGATGCATCCATATTTTTAATAGAAAATGATAAAATATATGTTAATGTAAAAGGAATAGCAAGTTTTGTGGGGTATGAAGCACATAGTGGGGAATATAAGATAGAAGCAGAGGATATTAATAAAGTATTTGTGGAAAATAAGCAAGAAACAGCATCAATGTTTCTAAACTCTACAATTATCAGTAAAATAGAGCCAAATGCAAATGATGAATATAAAAATTATACAATGTCTGAGCCTGCAAGAGATGTAAATGGAGAAATATATGTTATATCAGATGGAATTGAAATTTCTTGTAATATGAAATTACAATATGACGCAGCTAAGAGAAGCATTAATATACAAACATTACCATATATTGTTGAATTATATAATAAAGCAGTACAAAATCTAGGATTTACTGGAATAAGTGATGAATTTGAAAATCAAAAAGCAATATTATATGATAGAATAGTAATACAAAATTCTGATGGGAGATATGGTGTTATTAATGCAAAAGGTACAGAAATAATTGGTACAAGATATGCACACATTAAATTCGATGAATATAACAAAGAATTTACAATAACAAATGCATACGACAAAGTAGGAATTGACTATATCGATGGAGAGACAAAAATAAATGTAAATTATGATGAAATAAAAAGCATACACAAAGACAAAGGAATATATTTAGTAAAAAGTAATGAGAAATTTGGAGTAATTGATAGTAATGAAAGAATCATCATACATATTGAATATGATGATATAGGAGTTGATATATCTCCATATATTACACAAAATACTAGAAAGAGTAAAGAAGAAAACAACAAAAATGATAATGATAAACTACAAAAAGAAATAGTTAAACAATATGTATTTTTTGATTCACTAATAGCTACAAAGCAAAACGATATGTGGGGATTTTTTAATCTAAATGGAGAGAAAGTATCTGATATGAAATATACAGATATAGGATGTAAAGTAAAAGAAATAACAGAAGAAGAAAAAAGAAGCAATAAATATAATAATAAACCTGATACTCCAACAAAAACTACAGGAAATTTATTATTAATTGATGAATATGAACTAATAATAGTAGAACAAAATGATAAATTTGGTTTAATAGATGCTAATGCAAAAGAATTATTTAGACCAGAAGCTGAAGATATGTACTCTATTACTGATGCAGGAGTTAAGTCATATTATATGTTATATAATGGAAAAATATTCAATTTAGAAAAAGATATATTTGAGGAAATAGGATTAACTAAAAAAACAGAAACATAATTTTATTATTAATTATAGATGTATGCATATGAAAGGATTGATATAAAAATGAAAATAGGAATAGTAGGACTACCAAATGTAGGAAAAAGCACAATGTTTAATGCAATTACAAATGCAGGTGCAGAATGTGCAAATTATCCATTTTGCACTATTGAACCGAATATAGGAGTAGTTGCAGTTCCAGATGAAAGATTAGAGGTTTTAACTAAAATATATAATCCACAAAAAACAACATATGCAACAGTTGAATTCGTTGACATTGCAGGATTAGTAAAAGGTGCAAGTCAAGGAGAAGGTTTAGGAAACAAATTCTTATCACACATCAGGGAAGTTGATAGTATAGTCGAAGTAGTACGTTGTTTTGAAGACTCAAACATTGTACATGTTGAAGGAAATATTAACCCATTAAGGGACATTGAAACAATCAATTTAGAATTAATTTTAGCAGATATTGAAACAATTAACAAAAGATTAGAAAAGGCAAAAAAAATGTTAAAAGCGGATAAAAAATATAAGTTTGAAATAGATACATTACAAAAAGTAAAAAAAGTTTTAGAAGAAGGTAAATCAGCAAGAACAATAGAATATACAGAAGAAGAAAAAGCCATAATAGAAGACACATATTTATTAACAAATAAGCCAATACTATATATAGCAAATGTATCAGAAAATATGTTAGAAAATGCAGACAATGAAGAATATGTAAAACAAGTAAAAGAATATGCTAACTTAGAAAAAGCACAAGTAATACCACTTTGTGTAAAAATAGAAGAAGAACTATCATCATTAGAAGGGCAAGATAAAAAAGAAATGTTAGAAGCATTAGGACTAGAAGAATCTGGGTTAGACAAAGTAATAAAAGCAAGTTATGACTTATTAGGTCTAATGTCATTTTTAACAGCAGGAGAGCCAGAAGTAAGAGCATGGACAATAAAAAAAGGAACAAAAGCACCAATAGCAGCAGGAAAAATTCACTCAGACATACAAAGGGGCTTTATACGAGCAGAAATAGTATCCTTTAACGACCTAGTGAACTGTGGCTCAATAAACATAGCAAAAGAAAAGGGACTAATGCGTTCAGAAGGAAAAGACTACATTATGCAAGATGGGGATATTGTGTTATTTAGGTTTAATGTGTAGACGGTCACACCACTGTGCCCATTGCTTATATTATTAATAAAATTATAAAGAGAGAAAGGAAGAAAGAAAAATGGAAGAAAAACAAAAGTCAGAAGGAAAAATACTAGAAGAGAAATTATTTGATGTAAGAAAATGTGGATGGGAGGAATCATCAGAAGAAAAAATCAACTTGATAATGAAATTTTCAGATGAATACATGTATTTCCTAAACAAATCTAAAATAGAAAGGGAAGTATCAATATTTGCAAAAGAAGTACTAGATAAAAATGGATTTAAGAATATAGAAGACTTAGAAAATATATCAGTTGGAGACAAAGTATATTATATAAATAGAGAAAAAAGTGTATATGCAGCTATTATAGGAAAATCAGGACTAGAAAATGGATTAAACATTGTTGGTGCACATATGGATTCACCAAGACTAGACCTAAAACCAAATCCAGTCTATGAAGAAGCAGGATTTGTATATTTCAATACTCAATATTATGGAGGAATAAAAAAATATCAATGGACAACCATTCCACTTTCAATACATGGTGTAATAGTAAAAACAAATGGAGAAAAAGTCACATTAAACTTAGGAGAAGATGAAAATGATCCAATATTTACAATAACAGACTTATTACCACATTTAGCAAGTGAACAAATGAAAAAGACATTAAGTAATGGAATAGAAGGGGAAGACTTAGACTTATTAATAGGAAGTTGTCCATATAAAGATGAAAGTGTATCAGAAAAAGTAAAACTAAACATATTAAAAATATTAAATGACAAATATGGAATAACAGAAAAGGACTTTTTAAGTGCAGAACTAGAACTAGTACCAGCATTTAAAGCAAGAAGTCTAGGGTTTGATAGTAGTATGGTAGCAGCATATGGTCAAGACGACAAAGTTTGCTGTTATACAGCATTAAGAGCATTAATAGATATGAAAGAAATACCAGAAAAAACATCAGTATTAATACTATCAGACAAAGAAGAAATAGGAAGCATGGGAAATACAGGAATGGATTCACAAGTATTTGATAATTTTATAGCAGAATTATTGACAAAAGCTGGAATAAATAGACCAAACCTATTAAATAAAGTATTCTGTAAATCAAACATGTTATCAGCAGATGTAGGAACAGCTTATGACCCGTTATATGCTTCAGTATCAGACAGAAAAAATGTATCTTATGCAGGATATGGAGTTTCATTAAATAAATATACAGGAGGAAGAGGAAAAGGAGGCTCATCAGATGCAGGAGCCGAATTTGTTGGAAAAATAAGAAACCTATTTGAAAGCAATAATATATTATATCAAATAGATGAATTAGGAAAAGTAGATGCTGGAGGAGGAGGAACAATAGCCTACATTCTAGCAGACAAAGGTGTAGATGTTATAGACTGTGGAGTAGCAGTGTTATCAATGCATGCACCATATGAGGTAACAAGCAAATATGATATATACTCTGCATATGAAGCATATAAAGCATTTTTGGAACAAATGTAAAACTCGTTTGGTATAAGTGTTATAAAATAAGAAAAGCACATTAAAAAATTATTAGCATAACATACAATAGGTGAATAAAAATGAAAATTTTAAAACCATTAAAGGAATTGTATGAAGATGCCAAAAACATTAAAGAAAAAGATCCAGCTTCAAGAAATATTATAGAAGTGATGATATTATATCCAGGCTTCCATATATTGGTATTTCATAGAATATCACATTTCTTATATATTCATAAATTATTATTTCTTGCAAGATTAAATTCACAACTAGGGAGGTTTTTTACAGGAATTGAAATACATCCAGGCGCAAAAATTGGAAGAAGATTTTTTATAGATCATGGAATGGGAATTGTAATTGGAGAAACAGCAACAATAGGAAATGACTGTACAATGTACCATAATGCAACTTTAGGAGGAACAGGTAAAGATAAATACAAAAGGCATCCAGATATTGGAAATAATGTAATGATTGGTGCTGGTGCTAAAATTTTAGGACCTGTGATAATAGGTAATAATGTAAAAATTGGTGCAAATAGTACAGTCTTTAAAGATATACCAGATAATGTAACAGTAATTAAATATAATGAAATAATAAAAAAATAATTAGGCACAAAACTGTGCCTAAATTATTTTTTATAGTATAGTAGATGTTGTAACATATGTTTCATCTGGAGGATAAACATATTCTTCTTTAGGCTTTTGGATCTCCTCAATACTTTGAATCTCAATTACTGGAATTTCTCCATGGTAATCACCTTTTGTAACAGTTCCGAGTTATATTAACCCAACATCCATTTGAATATGATGAAGCAGTATCACAATGACATAAAAAACCTACAACCAAAGTCTGAAAGTCAGAACTAATAATCATATCTCTTGCCAAAACAAATTGAGTATCATCAAAATCATAAACTCTATATACATAACCAGAAAAACATATTTGTTGACCAACATAATTATCAATATTACTATGTACAGCCTTTAATACATTAGTATAATTACTAGGGGTTAAATTATATACATTAGAATTACTTGGATTATCAGGAGACGCATTAAAAAGTTTCAAAACAGAAATACCAATAATAGACAAGACAATAATTAACAAAACAGTAAGAAATAACTTTAATATAAAATTAGAATTAATTTTAAAATTACATATAAACATAGAAAACTCCTTTTAAACTCCATTTTTACAATATCTATGAGAGATTTAGAAGATATATGACAGCATTTTAAAAAATAGTATAGACTTTTTTATAGAAATGTTATAAAATACAAGAGTAAGTGGAAAGGAATGGTAAATATGATAATAGCTGAAAAAATTATATTTAGCATAATTGCATTCTATCTGTTTATTATTATGTTTTTCAAAATGATAAAAAAAAATGATATAGTATATATAGTAGTATTATTAATGCAAGCAATAGGAATTGCATTAAACTTTATAGAAATAATATCAAAATCGAGTTTTAATATGTTTTTAAAAATATTGATATATTTAATTTCTATAATAATACCATTTATAATTATTACAATGGAAATGAAAGGACAAAATATAGCAGAAAGATTAAAACTATTACTTGTCAAAATTGCTTTAAAATTTAATAATACTAAATTTGCAAAAAAAGTTTTACTAGAATTAATAAGTAAATATCCCAAAAGTTATAATGCACATAAACTCTTAGCACAAGTTTATGAAAAAGAAGGAGGGATGAGGAAAGCAATAGATGAATATGTAGTAGCAGTTGATTTAAATAAAAAAGACTATGACTCTTATTATAAAATATCATTTTTATTAAATGAATTAGATAAAAAAGAAGATGCAAAAGTAATGTTACAGAATTTACTATCAAAAAAGCCAGAATACTTAAAAGCAACAATGTTATTAGGAGATATATGCTGTGATTTAGAACAATATAAAGAAGCAATAAACGTATATTCAAATGGATTAAAATATTCACCTAATAATTATGATTTACTATATAGTATGGGAATTGCATATACGATGTTAAACGACTTTCAGAATGCTAAAATGTGTTATGAAGAAGCCGCAATAATAAATAGTTTATTATATAAAGCATATTATAACATTGCGCAAATCAATTTATTCTCAAACGATTTAGACGAAGCAGAACAATACTTTACAAGATCATTAGAAGACAAAGAACTAGAAGCAGATGCATATTATTATTTAGGAAAAATATACATGTTAAGAGGAGACTATGACAATGCAGTCAAATTTGTAAACCTAGCAATTCAAATAGACAACAACTATATAAAAATAGCCACAAACGAAACAATGTTCATACCAATACTAAGTAAATTCAACATACCAATAATAGACGAAGAAGACATAGAAAAAAAAGAAAAAAGTTTAACACCAAAAGAACAAAAAGCAAAAGAACACCTAGAAAAAACATACAACGTAGTAGATATGTTAAACATGGCGAAAACAAGAGTGGCAAGAAAAGAGATAAATAAAGAAGATAGAGAAACAGAAAGAGGAGGAAGAGAAAAATGACAATTTTACAAGCAATCATATTAGGAATCGTACAAGGGCTAACAGAACTTTTACCAATTTCAAGTTCAGCACACTTAAAACTATTACCATGGTTCTTTAATTGGGAAATGCCAGAAAGCTTTGACATAGCATTACACTTAGGAACACTATTTGCAATAACAATATTTTTCTTCAAAGACTGGTTACTATTAATAAAAGGAGGATATGAGCAAGCCTTCAAAAAGAAAAAATCCACAGAAGGAAAATTATTTTGGTACATAGTTGCAGTCACAATACCAACTGGAATCTTAAGTCTAATACTAGACAAAGTTTCAGAAATAATATGTGACAAATTTGGAATAGAAATGATATTAATAGCAATAGCATTAATAGTACTAGGAATAGTATTATATATAGTAGATAAGAAATCATCATCAGAAACAAAACTTGAAAACATCACATTCAAGCAATCATTTTTAATAGGAATATCACAAGCAATAGCAGCAGCATTTCCAGGAACATCAAGGTCAGGAATAACAATGACTGTTGCAAGAGCACTAAAAATAGATAGAGAAAGTGCAGCAAGATACTCATTTTTACTATCAACACCAATAATTTTAGCAGCAGTATTAGTAAGTATAACAGACTTTGAATTTACATTAGCATTTTTCATGGGAGTTTTATTTAGTTTCCTATCAGGAATATTAGTAATAAAATTCTTATTAGACTACTTAAAAAAGGGCAGTTTCAAGATATTTGCCGTATACAGAGTTATTCTTGGAATAATAGTAATATTATATTCAATTTTAGTATAGCGAAATATTCTATTAATATTAATACAACAAACATAGGGGGCACGGTGCACCGTGCCCTTACAGAGGTTATAAACACAAATTAAAATGAAAGGGTTGATAAAATGAAAATTACGGATATAGAAGAACTAAAAAATATTTCAAGAGAAATAAAAAGAGGAATTATTGAAGGAGTGTATAATGCAAAATCTGGTCATCCAGGAGGTTCACTTTCATGTTCTGATATTTTAACTGTACTATATTTTAATCAAATGAACATAAACCCAGAAAAACCAAAAGATGAAGCAAGGGACAGATTTGTATTATCAAAAGGACATGCTGCTCCTGCTTTATATAGCACACTTGCAAATAGAGGATATTTCCCTAAGGAAGAATTAAAAACATTAAGACATTTAGGAAGCAAATTACAAGGTCATCCTGATATGAATAAAGTGCCAGGGGTTGATATGACTACAGGTTCACTAGGTCAAGGATTATCTGTTGCAAATGGAATGGCAATAGCCTCAAAATTAAAAAGTAATGGAATAAGAGTATATTGTTTGTTAGGAGATGGAGAGATACAAGAAGGTCAAGTATGGGAAGCAGCAATGACATCAGCAAAACATAAATTAGACAATCTATGTGTTATTGTAGACAATAATAATCTACAAATAGATGGAACAATAAGTGATGTAAAAAGTCCATATCCAATAAGTAAAAAATTTGAAAGTTTTGGTTTTTATGTAATAGAAGTAGATGGAAACAAAATAGAAGAATTAATAAATGCATTCCAAACAGCCAAAATGGTTAAAGAAATGCCAACAGCAATTATAGCAAAAACAATAAAAGGTAAAGGGGTATCTTACATGGAAAATCAAGTTGGATGGCATGGAAAGGCACCAAATGAAGAACAATATAAACAAGCGATTAGTGAATTTGAAATTTAGTATTTTAAAATAAGTTAACCTAACGATTGTAGGGGCAATTAGTAATCGCCCGATCTTCAAAGGTATAACTAAAAATATGAATAAATACCATTTTTGCCAAGAAAGGAAAGATTTAAAATGAATATAGATAAAAAAATAGCCACAAGACAAAGTTATGGAGAAGCATTAGCTGAACTTGGAGAAAGAAATGAAAATATAGTAGTATTAGATGCAGATTTATCAGAAGCAACAAAAACATGTATATTTGCAAAAAAATTTCCAGATAGATTTTTTGAAATGGGAATATCAGAACAAGATATGATTTCAACATCTGCAGGTTTAGCAGCAAGTGGATTAACACCATATGCTAGTACTTTTGCAATATTTGCAACAGGAAGAGCATATGACCAAATAAGAAACAGTATATGTTATCCAAAATTAAATGTTAAAATATGTGCAACACATGCAGGAGTTACAGTAGGAGAAGATGGAGCAACACATCAAATGTTAGAAGATATAAACTTAATGAGAGGTTTACCAAATATGAAAGTTATGAGCGTCTCAGATGATACACAAACAAGATGGGCAGTAGAAGAAATTGGAAAGATAGAAGGACCTGTATATTTAAGATTGGTAAGATATGCAACACCAGTAATATATGATGAAAACCAAAAATTTGAATTTGGAAAAGGTATACAGATAGGAGAGGGAACAGATGCAACTGTAATTGCAACAGGTATTTGTGTATCAGAAGCTTTACTAGCTCAAGAGCAACTACAAAAAGAGGGAATAAATATAAGAGTAGTAGATATTCATACAATAAAACCAATAGATAAAGAATTAATTGTAAAATGTGCAAAAGAGACAAAAAAAATAATAACAATAGAAGACCATAGTATAATAGGCGGATTAGGCACTGCTGTTTGTGAGGTATTATCAGAAGAATATCCAACAAAAGTTATAAGAATGGGAGTAAATGACACATTTGGAACTTCTGCACCTGCAAAAGAATTAGTAGAATATTTTAAATTAGATGCAAAAGCAATAATTGAAAAGATAAAAGCATAAAAAAATCATCCTTTGGATGATTTTTTATATAATAGAAAAGTTTTACTTTCCTATTATATAAAAGGCTATAATCGCTAATGCCTTTAAGATTTCCTCATTTACATTCGGAAACTTAAATCGGCAAAAGAAAAGGTGGCAAAACCACCTTTTCTTATGCTGATTTTTGACGTATTATAATTGCAATTCCAAGTAAAATTAATATAATTCCAATAGCACATAATACAATATTTATCATATCAGATACTGTTAAAGAGTCTAATGCACTTTCTGAATTATTAGAAACAACTGCTGAAGATGAATTATTAGTTGCATTAGTAGGAGTAGGAGCATTATTTGAATTTCCATATGTAGTATTATCATTAGGCAAATCCATATCAATACCTGAAGCATGTACAATAGAGATATAATTAAATGTTAATAATATAGCAAAAACAATAAATAATATTTTTATAATTCTTTTTATCAATGGTATCATTCCTTTCTTACAATAAAAAGTCAGTTTTAAAAGAAATTTTACACTTATTTTCTAAACTTTATGACTTTTTGGTTATCTTTTGATAATACATATATATGATACACAAAACAAAAATAAAAGTCAAGATATAAAATTAATTTTATAGTTGTACAAATTAATTAATAATGATATAATAGAGCAAATTAGAAAATAGAAATATAAAAAGGAGAAAAAAGATGGGATTAAAGTTAGAGAACGTTAAGAAAAGTTATGGAGACAAAACAGTAGTAGATGATATTTCATTAGAAATAGATAAACCAGGTGTATTTGGGCTTCTTGGAACCAATGGAGCTGGAAAAACTACAACAATTAGGATGATATTAGGAATAATAAAAAAAGATTCTGGAGAAATAACTTGGAATGGTAAAGCAGTAGAAAGGAAAAATGTTAATTTTGGATATTTACCAGAAGAAAGAGGGATATATCCAAAAACTAAAATTTATGAGCAATTATTATATTTTGCTAAATTAAAAGGAATGGATAAAAGAGAAGCAGATATTTCTATAAAAAAATGGACAGAAAAACTAAAAGTTTCTGAATACTTAAATATGACAGCAGAAAAATTATCAAAAGGAAATCAACAAAAAATACAATTTATATCAGCAATATTACATGAACCAGAATTAATAGTTCTAGATGAACCTTTTAGTGGATTAGATCCTGTAAATGCAGAACTATTAAAAAATGTAATACTTGATTTAGTTAATGAAGGAAAATATATAATAATGTCAAGTCATCAAATGACATCAATAGAAGAATTTTGTACAGATTTATTAATACTTAATAGAGGAAAAACAGTATTAAAAGGGAATTTAAAAGAAATAAAAGAAGGATATCCAGCAAATAGAATTAGTCTAAGTACAAAAGAAAATGTAGAAAAATACATAAATGAGTTAAACTTAGAAATATATAATAGCAAAGACAACGACTATGAGATTAAAATTCAAAACGAAGAACAGGGATACAAATTATTTGATATATTGGCGAAAAATAATGTTAAGGTATTAAAATTTGAAATAAAAAAACCATCATTAAATGATATATTTATAGAGAAAGTAGAGGAGGAAAAAATAAAATGAGAGATTTATTTACAGTAGCAACATTTACAATGAAAGATTTACTTAAAAGAAAATCTTTTATAATATCAAATATAGTAATATGGGTAATAATAATAGCATTATTCAATGTACCCAATATATTAAAAATGATAAATGGAGATAATGATACATCTTCAAGTGAAAAGTTATTAATTGTTGACAATAACAATGTATTTGAAGGAGCACTGGAAATATTAAAGCAAAACGAATTAGGATATGATATACAAACATCAAATGATGAATTAACTTTTGACAATATAAAAGAAAAAATAGAAAATGGAGATATAAATCAAGCCATAATAATAAAATCAGAAAATGGAAACATAAATATAGAATATATTGTTGAAAACTTGCTTTATGTTAGTGAAGTTCCAAAAGATATTGTAAGTTCATTATCTACGATTTATACTAATTTACAAATTTCAAAATTAAACTTGACACCTCAACAAATACAAAATATAACTCCAAACTTCAGTTTTGAAATGAAACAAACAGAAACACAAGAGGTTCAAGGAAACAATATTGTAATGATGCTTTTATCTTTAGTATTATTTTATGCAATATATTTCTGTGCATATCAAGTATCTACATCAATAACAACAGAAAAAACATCAAAGATAATAGAAACATTAGTTACATCAACAAATCCAAGAACAATAGTATTAGGAAAAACAGTAGGAATAGGAATTGTAGGATTAATACAAGTATTTGCAATGATAATAATAGCTCTAATATCTAATAATCTATTTTTAGAGCAAGGTATACTAGATAAAATAGTTAGTATTGAAAACTTAACTCCGTTTTTATTAATTATGACATTAGTATATTTCTTATTGGGATATTTTGCTTATGCTTTAATGTATGCATTAACAGGTTCAACAGTAAGTAAACCAGAAGATGTGCAATCAGCAAATTCACCTGTTGCAATTCTTGCAGTTATAGGATTTTATTTAGCATATTTCACTATGATGAATCCAACAAGTGATTTAAACGTATTTGCTTCAATTTTTCCATTATCATCAGCATTTTGTATGCCATTTAGAATTATGATGGGAATAGCAACAGCAAAAGAAATCATTTTATCTATATTAGTATTAATATTAACAATAATAATAATTGCAAGAATTTCAATTAAGATATATTCAAATGCAATATTAAATTATGGCTCAAAAATAAATTTAAAAGATATTTTCAAATTTTATAAACAAAATTAGAGTTTAAAATTATGAAAATATCCATATAAGCTAGACAAAAAGCGAGTTGTGTAGTATAATTGCTACAATATAAATAAAAGGAATGAGACTATACATGGGATTTTTTGATAAATTAAAACAAGGATTAAGTAAAACAAAATCTTCTTTTGATAGTAAAATGAATAATGTGTTTAGCACTTTCAGAAAAGTAGATGAGGATTTACTAGAAGAATTAGAAGAAATATTAATAATGTCAGATATAGGAATTGAGACATCCACAGACATAGTAGCAAAACTAAGAGATAGAATAAAAAAAGAAAACATTAAAGATGCAGAAATGGTAAAAGAAGCATTAAGAGAAGAAATGGTAAAAATTTTGTCGGAAAATGATAATGAATTAAAACTAGAAACTAAACCATCAGTAATATTAGTAGTAGGAGTAAATGGAGTTGGAAAAACAACATCAATAGGAAAAATTGCTAATAATCTAAAAAAAGAAGGAAAAAAAGTAGTAATTGCAGCGGCAGATACCTTTAGAGCAGCAGCAGTAGAACAACTTGAAATATGGGCAAATAGGGCAAACTGTGATATTATAAAAAGAAATGAAGGAACAGACCCAGCATCTGTAATTTTTGATGCAATAAAGACAGCAAAGGCTAATAATGCAGATGTTCTAATATGTGATACAGCAGGCAGGCTTCATAATAAGAAATATTTAATGGACGAGCTACTTAAAATAGAAAAAGTGGTAGAAAAGGAATTACCAGAAGCAACAAAAGAGGTTTTATTAGTTTTAGATGCAACTACTGGTCAAAATGCCATTCAACAAGTAAAAGCATTTAAAGAAACTACACCATTGACAGGAATTGTTTTAACTAAGTTAGATGGAACTGCAAAAGGTGGAGTAGTACTTGGAATTGTTAATGAGAATAAGATACCAGTTAAGTTTATTGGAATTGGAGAGCAGATAGAGGATATGGAGAGGTTTAGTGCAGAAGATTTCGCCAAAGCCATAATATAAAGCTAAAGAACAATTATTTCCGAACAATAAGAATAGAGAAGGGAGTTTAATATGGAGAAAGAAGAAATGGAAGCAGAAGTTATAGAAAAAGAAAAAAGTCCTAAAAAGAAAAAGGGAAAATGGAAATTAATTTTAGTATTAATTGTAACTATTATTTTTGCAATATACTCATATGTAAATTATAGAGCCCAATTCCTTGAGATATCAGAAATAGGTGAGGAATATCTAGACGTATATAATCAAAATAACACATATTTAAAATATATAGCATTAGCTAATTTTGTTGTTATATTCATAAGTGTCTTCATAACAAATATTATTATAAAAAGAGGATTAAAAAGGTTTTTCTTACAAGAGGGAAAACAATTACCAAAACTTGCAAATAAAAGTATAGCTTTTATAATAGCATTAATTGTATCAATACTTACATCAGGTTGGCTATTAAAAACAACAATGACAGTTATTAATGCAACACAATTTAACATAACAGACCCAATATTTAATTCAGATGTTAGTTTTTATATGTTCCAAAAACCATTTATAGAAATGATATTATACTATTTTATAGTTTTATTTATAGGATTAGCCATTTATACAGGAATATATTATATAATATCATTTAATATATTTTTCGAATCAATTGATGGAAAAATGTTAAGGGGAAGTTCATTTATTAAGCAATTATTAACATATGCAATGATAATTATAATTGGTATAGCTATGTTAGTTATTGTAAAAACACAAGGAATTATATTTAATAGTTTCTTAAACTTAAATGATAAAGAAGGAACACTAATAAGTGGTGCAGGACTAACAGAAAGATATATAGAGGTATGGGGATATAGAATATTAGCTATTGTAATGGTAATAGCGGTATACATGGCTATAAGAGCATTTAATAGAAAACAGTCAAGAAAAATAATAGTTAGCTTATTATCTGTACCAGCATATTTAGTAGTAATGTTTATTGTAATGCTAGGGTATCAAGTTGTATATGTAAAACAAAATGAATTAGATAAACAAAAAGAATATATATCAAAAAATATTGAATTTACAAAAACAGCATATAATATTAATGTAGAAGATATAAATATAGAAAATACAGATACTTTATCATCTGAGGAAGCAAACAAATATCATAATGTAATTGAAAATATACCAATTGTAAATTCCGAAATTGTATTATCTACTTTAACAGAAAAGCAAGATAAAACAGGATATTATCTTTATAATTATACAAGACCAACTCTGTATGATTCAAAATTAGCATATGTTTCAGCAAGAGAAATATCAAATGAAAGTAGAACAGATAATAACAAAACATATGAATATACACATGGATATGGAGCAGTTGTTACATCAGCTTCAGAAGTAGATGAAAGTGGAAATTTATTATACTTATCAAATGATTTTAATGATACAAATAAAATAAAACAACCAAGAATATATTATGGGCTAAGAACAAATGATACAGTAGTTATAAATAATAATTATAAAGAAGTTGATTATCCAATAAATTCAACACAAAACGCAGAAACAAAATATGAAGGAGATGGAGGACTAAAAGCTGAATTTTTAGATAGGTTAATTTTAGGAATTAAGCAAAAAAAGCCAAAACTAGTATTTGAAAGCAGTGATAGTTCAATCTTAATAAATAGAAATATAGTAGGAAGAGCACAAAAAGTTATGCCACATTTACTATATGATGATGAACCATATTTATTAATAACAGATTCAGGCGATTTAGTTTGGGTATTAGATGCATATACAATATCTAATCAATATCCATATTCTCAATCAACTACTATTGAACAAAACGGTGGAAGACATACATTAAACTATATAAGAAATTCTGTAAAAGTATTAATAAATGCTTATGATGGAAATATAGATTTTTATTTAACAGATAGAACAGACCCAATAGTAATGGCATATAACAATATGTATCCAACATTATTTAAGGATGCAACAGAAATTCCAGAAGATATATCAAGACAATTTGTATATTCAAGATTACTATATTCAATACAATCAAATATATTAAGAATGTATCATAATGTATCAACAGATATATTATATAGAGGTGATGATATATGGGAACCAGCAATGTATTCAACATCAACTACAACAACTGCTGGAGAAAGTATGTATCCATATTATACACTTTTGAAAACTACAGACTCAGATAAAGAACAATTAGGTATTGTATTACCATATACATTACATGGAAAACAGAGTATAACATCATACTTAGTTGGAACAGCAAATGGAACAGATACAAAATTAACAATGTATAAATTTTCTCAAGATAGTAATACATTAGGTCCATTACAATTAAATAATATGTTAAGCCAAAATAAGACGATTTCAAGTGAAATATCAACTTTAAGTGTAACAGGTACTAGATTAATTAAAAATATGATAATAGTACCAATAGAAAATAAATTATTATATGTAGTACCAATATACCAACTTTCATTAAATGAGACACAAAGTACACCAATATTAAAGAAAGTAGTAGTAGCTTCAGGAACTAAAGTTGCAATAGGTGATGACTTAAAAGAAGCATTAACAAATTTATTATCTTCAAAAAAAGCTGTTGAAATTGAGGTTGAAAATACAGATACAGTAGATGAGTTAATAAATTCAATTATAAAGGCAAATCATAATTTATATGATTCAAGTAATATTACAAATTGGGAACAAATGGGAAAAGACATTACAAAATTACAAGATTTAATTAAACAACTAGAAACGTTAAAAGAAGAAGAAGCTAAAGAAAAGGCAAAAGACAAAAATAATAATAATGACACTAATAAAGACGACAAAAATAATAATGATGAAAATAATACAATAGAAGATGAATAATAAATAATACCTCCTGTACATTTTTGTATGGGAGGTATTATTTGCAAAAAAATGTAAATCCTAATAATAGGTGATTTAATGGAATTTAATGAAAAGTTATTAAAAGGGTTAGAGAATAATATAGAAAATTTAAATAATAATCTTACAAAAAATAAGATATTAGAATTAAGTGAGATAATAGGTAGTTGGAAAAAATTAATATTAAGGAATTTTTTATCGGGTATTTCAAAAGGAGTGGGGATAGGAATAGGATTTTCAATAGTTACAGCGATAATTATAATTATTCTTCAAAGGATAATTACTTTAAATATACCAGTTATCAGTCAATATATTGCTGATATTATAGAAATTGTACAGCTAAATAGATAATTAAACTGGATTTACATGAACAATTGCATCATAAATCTTATCCAACTTTTTTATATCATTTTCTAAATCGTCAGCCAATTTATGACTTTGAAATGTAGAAATATTACCATCTACACATATTGTTATGAAAACAATATATTTGTATCCTACAGGAGCAGAAGCTATTTCTTCAATACCTTTTATATTATCATATGTATGTGAAAGCTCTAAAATCATATCCTTAGTAGTTTCATCAACAGATGTATCCATAAGAACATTATATGATTCTAAGAAAATTATACTTCCTGAGTAGAATATCCAAAGTGAAATTCCTATTCCAACAACTCCATCAACCCAATATATTCCGTATAAACCAAATATAATAGATACTAATGTGCATATTGTTACAATACAATCATTTTTATGATCCTGCATACTTGATTTAATTAAAATACTATCATGTAATTTGTATAATTTTCTAGTATAGAGAAATAGAGAAAATTTTACAATAATAGTAATAATACATACAACTATTAAAAATATAGAAAAATTGAAATTAGAGCCAAAAATAAGGGAATTAGCGGAATCCCACAATAACTTAAAAGCTACAAATACCATAGATATACTTATAAACATTGAAAATAAATATTCTGCTTTACCATGTCCAAAATTATGGTCATTATCCTTAGGTGCTTTAGCAATTCTATTTCCTATGGTAGTCATAAAAGAAGCAAAAATATCTCCAGCACTATTTGCAGCATCAGCAAGCATAGCTTGACTATGACAAATAAAACCAATTATAAACTTTATAGTAAGCAAAAAAATATTACCAGTAATTCCGACAATACCAACACGTTTAATTGAATCTTCACGAGTCATATAATTAAATCCTTCTTCCTTATAAAATAATCTATTTATGTAAAAATGTTTTTTCAACATACAATTTATTTGCAAAAGATTGAACGACATTTTTCAAGAGATATTTTTCTTCTGTCATATTATCATCATCAGTATACTGTTTACCAGCAAAAGTTAAAGCGGTAGCTTTTTCTAAAGCAATACAAAATTCATCATAAGCATTATTTATCTTTGTAGTCTTAATTGCAAGATTAATAAGTTCATTTATATCATTTATACTATATATTTGTTTCAAAGTGCAAATAACAAATAAAGTAGCAATATGTGTTTTTTTATACTTTTTCTTTTTAGGTGCTTTTAAAAGACCAGCCTTAACATAATTATTTATCATAGTCTTAGTGATTATCTTTTCATCTTTATTACCAATATAATTTTGTAAATAAGTTTCAAGCAAAGTAACAGTTTGGTCTAAATATAAATCTAGATTAGGAAGTTCGTTCCATCTAGGAATATGAAAATTTGATATATCATTTTTTTTATTATTACTCTTATTAGTACTCATATATGATAAAACTCCTTTCAAATGTTAAATAGTTATATACATTTTTCCATCTTCAAAATGAATTTCTTTAGTATCAAAATCTCCATATAGGGAATAGGCATCTTCAATTCTACCAGAAAAAATTTTTTCATCATTTTGAAAAATATCTACATCTAATAATCTAATTTCTTTAACTTTCATTGTAATCCTCCTATTAACTTTTTATAGTTGGTCAATATAGTATTTATAGTGTATTCTAAAATACTTTTAAAATCCACAAAAATGTAAAAAGTAATAATAAAACTGAAACTGTATTGAAATTATATAATAAAAAATAAATAAAATCAACTTTTTTTATAAATAGGTATTGACAGATAAATCAAAAAAGTTTATAATAACACTGTTGTTTCAAGCGAAGCAATACTTGGGCAGATGGCCGAGTGGCTAAAGGCGGCAGACTGTAAATCTGTTCTCATACGAGTACGAAGGTTCGAATCCTTCTCTGCCCACCAAATTAAAAAATCCTAGAGTGTTTGCAATGTCAACGTTCTAGGATTTATTTTTATCTTTTTTAATGCAATAGTAATGCAGTAGTAATTAATTTTATATTTTGTATATAAAAAATGAGATGTGTTGACTAGACACACCTCGACGAAATACATATGACTTCGTATGAATTTGTTATTAATATAATAACACATATTCTAGGATATGTCAAATCAATTTTTTTATTCAATATATTTAATTTATATTATACAATGATTTAATAGACTTGAAAATAAATTTGTTTGAAAATGGTGCATTATCTAAACATTTGGTAAAATTTACAAAATGTTAAAATTTAATTATTAAAATTTTGTTATCAATCGGAAGGAAATCCGATTTACACAACTTTTACGATAGTCTCGCATTTCCTAATGACAAATAACATAAAAAGGCTTAGCTAGCAAATGTTTAGTAAATTACTCACTATATAAATACTTTTATCTTAACTTCCGATTTAGTTATATGTTATAAATTTTTTGAACATAATACAATAGTATCAAGTTTAATTTATAGGAGGTGACTGACATTGTTACTAAAGCACGAAAAATAATAGCTAATAATATAGTCTATTTTAGAACAAAAAAAGGTTGGTCGCAAGAGCATTTTGCTGAATTGCTAGGCACAAGTTCAGGTTATGTTTCTGAAATGGAGAATGAAAAAAGAAACATCTCATGTGATTATTTAGATCATATATCAAATATTTTTCAAATTGAGCCACATGAACTATTGATAAATCGTTTGCCTGTTAAGATTAGACGTATTAATAGAGATAAGAGATAATTGGTATTTATCTATTATTTTTTGTGGTTAGAAAATTTGAACAAAGTTATTTATAGAAAAAGATAAATAAAAATTAAATACTTAATCATTAGTGGAAAGACAAAAATTAATACATAGAATGTAAACTTTCATAAAGGCAACAGTAAAAAAGTTTCGAAAATTTTATATGAGGAGGAATATGGATCTATTTGTTATATTTATAGAAGGAATTGCATCTTTTTTATCACCATGTGTATTGCCAATGCTACCAATGTATGTATCTTATTTTGCAGGACAAGATAAGAATTTAAAAAGAACAGTAATAAATTCTTTAGGTTTTGTTTTAGGATTTACAATTATTTTTGTGTTATTAGGTGTATTTGCAAGTACTCTAGGAAAGTTAATAACAGCTAATAGTAAATATATTAATATAATATTTGGAATTATAGTCATTTTATTTGGATTGCACTATATGGGAATATTAAATATAAAAATTCTAAACAAGTCTAGAGGAATTAAAAAAAATAATGACAAGTTAAGTTTCTTTTCAGCAATAATATTTGGAATAATATTCTCAGTATGTTGGACACCATGTGTAGGAGTATTTCTAAGTAGTGCATTAATGATGAGCGCAACATCAGAAAATGTTTTGAAAGGTGGACTTATGTTATTTATCTATTCAATAGGATTAGGAATACCATTTCTACTAACTTCTATATTTTTAGAAAGATTAAAAAGTACATTTAATCTTATAAAAAAACATTATAATGTCATAAATAAAATAGCTGGAATAATACTAATTTTTAGTGGAATAATATTAATATTTTAGGAGAAAGAGTAAATGGATAAAAAGAGAAAATTAATAATAGAAATTGTTTTATTTATAGTATTATTAGTAAGTATAACAATTATCTATAATTATTTAATAAACAAAAATACTGAACAATCTATACAAGAAAACATTTTAGAAAATATTGAGGAGGAAGAAAAAATGGAGATAATGGAAATTAAAGATGTTAAACAATTTGAGCAAGAAGTTATTAATGAAAATAGGATAGTTTTTATTGATTTTTATGCTACTTGGTGTATGCCATGTAGAACAATGAGTCCAATAATTGAAGAAATAGCAAGGGAGAATAAAGAGGTTAAATTTGTAAAAATAGATATAGATAAAAATGAAGAATTAGCTATAAAATATAATATTATGAGTATACCAACAATGATTGTAATGAAAAATGGAGAAGTAATAAAAACTTTTGTAGGTATAACAAATAAAGAAAGTATAGTTAAGGAGCTTCTTAAATAAAAATATATATTGTGAATAATTTTGTTTACATTTATTATTAAATCATAAAAAGAGTATTACTATATAAAAATTAATAAAATTTGCCTATTATATAACGTTATGGTATAATAGGCTAAATTTATGTCAAGGAGTATGAAAAAAATGATAAATTTTAAAAGAGAAGTAGCAAAAATGATAAGTGAATGTACAAAAATAAGTGAAGAGGAAATAGCAGAATATATAGAAATACCACCAGATGATAAAATGGGAGACTATGCATTCCCATGTTTTAAACTAGCAAAAACATTAAAAAAAGCACCAGTAATAATAGCAAGTGAAATAAAAGAAAACATAAAAATTAATGAAGAAATAATAGAAAAAATGGAAACTATTGGAGGATATCTAAACTTTTATATAAATAAAACTACATTAATTAAAAATGTTTTAGAAGAAATTGAGAGTAAAAATTCAAAATATGGAAAATCTAATATAGGAAAAGAAAAAAACATATTAATAGACTATTCTGCACCAAATATAGCAAAACCATTTCACATAGGACATTTACGTTCAACAGTAATTGGAGGAGCATTATATAATATATACAAATATTTAGGTTATAATGTAATTGGAATAAATCATTTAGGAGATTATGGAACACAATTCGGAAAAATGATAGAGGGATATAAATTATGGGGAAAAGAATATGACTTAAACGAAAATCCAATAGAAAAATTAACAGAAATTTATGTAAGAATAAACAATCTATGTAAAGAAGATGAAAATGTATTAAATGAATGTAGAAATAATTTCAAAAAATTAGAAGAAGGAGATAAATACTGTACAGAGCTATGGGAAAAATTTAAAAATTTAAGTTTAAAAGAATTCCAAAAAGTGTATGATTTACTAGGAAGTAGTTTTGATTCTTGGAACGGAGAAGCATTTTATACAGACAAAATGCCAGAAGTTATAGAAATATTAAGACAATCAGGAAAATTAGAAGAATCAGAAGGAGCAAAAATCGTAAATTTAGAAAAAGCAGGTATAAATACACCAATAATAATAGAAAAAACAAATGGTTCTTCAACATATGCCACAAGAGACTTAGCAGCCATAATGTATAGAGCACGAACATATAACTTTGATAAAGCACTATATGTAACATCATATGAACAGAATTTACACTTTAAACAAGTATTTGAAACAGCAAAACTTTTAGGAATAGATGAAAAATATACAAAATCATTAGAACATGTAGCATTTGGAATGGTATTACTAAAGACAGGAAAAATGTCAACAAGAGAAGGAAATGTAATAAAACTAGAGGAATTACTAAATGAAGCAATATCAAGGGCAAAAGCCATAATAGAAGAAAAAAATCCAAACCTTGAAAATAAAGACGAAATAGCAAAAAAAATTGGTATAGGAGCAGTTATATTTAATGACTTATCAAACAGTAGAATAAAAGACGAAATATTTGACTGGGATACAATATTAAACTTCCAAGGAGAAACAGGACCATATATTCAATATATGTATGTAAGAACAAAAAGTATATTAGAAAATATAGAAAAACTACCAACAAGTAAAGAAATAAATATAGAAGAATTACAAGATAATGATGCTATAAAAATTGTAAAATTAGTATACAAATTTGAAAATATACTAGAAAATGTTATAAACAAGAACGAGCCATCAATACTATCAAGATACTTAATAAACATTGCCCAAGCATATAGTTCATATTATAATTCAAACAAAATCTTAGTAGAAGAAAAAGAAAAAAGAGATGCAAGAATATATTTAACATATATGGTAGGGAATATTTTACAAATAGGAGCAAGCCTATTAGGAATAAAGATGCCAGAAAAAATGTAAAAATAAATTGTGATTTTTTGATGAAAAAACACAAAAAAAGTTGATAAAAAATAAAATATAATATATAATGTAAAAAATAAATGAAAAATAACCAAATTTTGGGCAAGAAAAAGGAATGATAAAACAATGGATAAAGAATATGAATATGAAAATGAAGGGGTAAAAAGAAATAAAAAGAAAACAAAAAAGAAGAAAAAGAAAAATAAATTTTTAAAAATATTAGTAAGGGTAATACTATTATTAATAATACTTATAGTAGTAATGGTAGGAGTATTAATAGGGTATGTATTTAATAAATTATCAAAAATAGACTATGAAGCAAAAGGATTAGATAATGTTGAAATAAATGAAGGAGTAGAAAACGAAGGATATCTAAATGTAGCACTATTTGGAATAGATGCAAGAAGCAATGAATATGACCAAAACTCAGGAAGTGACACTATAATGATAGTAAGTCTAAACAAAAAAACAAAAGAAGTAAAAATGGTATCAGTATATAGGGACTCATATCTATGTTATGAAGATAATAAATACACAAAACTAACAGACATATATAGAAAAAGTGGACCAGAAAAGACAGTAAGTGTATTAAATAAAAACTTAGACTTAGACATATCAGAATATGTAGCAATAAACTTTGAAGTTGTAGCAGATGTAATAAACTATGTTGGAGGAATAGAAATAGACGTAGGAAAAGCAGACATGCAATGGATAAATGGATATATTCAAGAAAACATAAAAGTAACAGGAATAAAATCATCAAACATACCAAAAGCAGGAAAACAAAAACTCGATGGAATACAAGCACTAGCATATGCAAGAATAAGATATGTAGGAACAGACATAAACAGAGCAGAAAGACAAAGAGAAGTATTAATGAAAACATTTGACAAAGTAAAGAAAATGAATGCAGTACAACTAAACGGATTAATAGACAAAGTACTACCAAAAGTAAAAACAACAATAAGTACATCAGAAATTTTAGGACTAGCAACAGGAATGACACAATACAACATCACAAAAAGCGAAGGCTTCCCATACAAATGGTCAGACTATCAACCAGCAGAAATATATTACCTAGCACCAAGAAACCTAGAAGAAAACGTAATACAACTACACCAAGAACTATTTGGCGAAGAAGAATATAAAGTATCAAGTTCATTAAAGAAGATTAGTGATAATCTTATGACAAAAACAGGGATAAAATAACCCCCTATACTCTAAAGGTGGGATAGAAGAATAAAAACTAGGAGGACAAAGCAGTGAATATAAACGATACAACAACAGTATGTATTAATAGAACTGTTAATGTAAGTATGAAAACAAAAAGTATCAGTAAAATAATGAAGCGAGCAGTAGATATAATAGCTGGTATAATAGGAATGATAATACTAATACCATTAATGCTAATAATCAAAATCGCAAATATATTTACAAAAGACAAAGCATCAATATTTTTTGTTCAAAACAGGATAGGAAAAGACGGAAAAATATTTAAAATGTATAAGTTCAGGACAATGATAATAGGAGCAGAAGAAGAACTAGAAAAACTATTAATGGAAAATGAAGACTTAAGAAATGAATATGAGCTTAACAAAAAAATAAAAGACGATCCTAGAGTTACAAAAATAGGAAAATTTCTGAGAAAAACTAGTTTAGACGAATTCCCACAATTTATAAACATACTAAAAGGAGAAATGAGTTTAGTTGGACCAAGACCATATTTAAAAAGAGAGAAAAAAGACATAGGGAAAGACTATTATAAAATAATAGAAATGACCCCAGGATTAACAGGTCTGTGGCAAGTATCAGGAAGAAGCAACATAAGTTTTGAAGAAAGAGTAAAATTAGACATGGAATATTACAAAAAGAATTCATTTTGGGGAGATATGAAGATTTTATTAAAGACTGTTACTGCTGTTTTAAACAAAAAAGGGGCAGTATAGCCAAATAACAATTCTTTTTAATCTAATAAGTATATAAATATAGAGGGCACACATTTTGTGATGTCCTTTTTTGCCGTTTTAGATGAAATTTGAAATTATTTACAGAAAATTAAAATCATGCTAAAATATTATTATAGTTTATGAGGAAGGAAGTAATAAAATGATATTTATTGTTATAATTGCAATATTGAGTTTGTTATTTTTCTTTGGTTGGAAAATTTTTATTGAAGAAGATAATGTTGAAGAAAAAAAGTTAAAAAAAAGAATATTAAAAACTATTTTTATGATTTATTTAATAATAAGTATTATAATAGAAATATTGTTACTTACATTAATGGTAAATATTATTTTGAAATCTTATCTATTATTACATAATTTTATGGATTTTTCAATAATTTGGAATATATTTGTTTCTATTTTAATTTTAAATATTTCTATTATATGTAATAACAAAAGAGAAATTGGTTTAATATGTGTAGTTAATGTTATTAATTTTATATATTTAATATTAAATTACATACTAGGGGAAAAATTAGAAATAGATCGTGGATTAGAAATAATAATACTTTTTGTTGGTGGAGGGATAATTACTTTTATAATATCCAGTGTATCAACGATAATTACTTTATTAAAATTGAAATACCCAAAAGTAGAAAATACAAAAGTTTTAATATATAAAAAGATTATATTTATCGTTGTATTAATTCTTCCTATTATTATAATATTAACTTCTTATATTAGAGAAAAGAAAATACTTATATCAAGTGATATATTAGTACAGTATACTCATAAGTCGAGTGGTTTTAATGATTTAGCTCCTAATAGGCTATATGCACTAGATTTAGAAAACAATAAGGAAAAAGAAATTAGTATTGGAGCAGGATACATAAAAGCAGATTATTTAGATAAAATTATTGGAAATGAAAAGAAGGCATTAGAAAAATCATATTCTTTTTACTTTTATACAAATAAAGAAGACTCACATAAATTTGAAATAGAAACTATAAATTATAAATCTGTAAAAAAAGTTGACGAAGAAGTAATCCAAAAAATTGTATCGAATTTAGAAGATAATAAGTACAAAGATATATATCGATTTTATGTGTCAGTATATAAATATGAAAACGACAATTATTATATAATTCATCCTAATTTATCAAACGAAGAACTTTTATATAAAGGGACTGACTATAAAGGAAGTTTTAAATATACAGATATTAGTGAAAGGTATGATGTAAATAAAATGAATGGAACAGTATTAATAGTAGATAAATAGAGAACTTTTATTAAAATCACACATAGAAATACTTGAAAGTTCTTAGTAAAGATCCATTACTTACAGTAGTAGCTGTGAGGGGGTGGATTTTTATTATAGTAGAAATTGTTACAATCACTTTTTTACTATGATATATTTTATTTCTTACTGAACCGTACCAAAAAATTCCCTAAAAAATGCAAAACCATTGACTTTTATCCTTATTTTTATATATAATACAATAGAATATTACAAAAACAAACTAAAGGCAAGAGGTTGAAAAATAAATGTAATAAATCTTTTCCAACCAAGGTTATGCCTTAGGAAGGAATGATTGCAAAAATGGTTGTAGATATAATATGTCCTCTATATAATGCAGAAGAATATGTAGAAAAACTGCATAAATCATTAGAAATGCAGGAAAATGTAAAAATAGGAAACATACGATATGTAGTAACCAAAGGAAAAGACAAAACAGAAGAAAAAGTAAAAAAATTAAACTGTATCTATAAATTAATAGAAGCAAAAGACTTTTCTCATAGTCTAACAAGAGAAAAAGAAGCATTTGAAAGCAAAGCAGATATAGTTGTATTTGTGACTCAAGACGTAATTATAGAAAAAAAAGACTGGTTAGAAAAATTAATAAAACCAATTGAAAATAATGAAGCAGAAGCCTGCTATAGTAGGCAAATTTGTACAAATAATTCTATGGAAAAATACACAAGAGAAAAGAATTATCCTGAAAACTCAAAAATAGTATCTAAAGATGACATAGAAAAATTAGGTTTAAGAGCATTTTTCTTTTCTGATGCATCATCAGCAATAAAAAGAGGAACATTTGTAAAATTAAATGGATATGATAACAAAAACTTATCAATAAGTGAAGATATGTATATTGCGTATAAATTAATCACAAATGGATATAAAATAAAGTATTGTGCAGACTCAGAAATTATTCATTCACATAATTTTACACTAAAACAACAATATGATAGATATTATGAAACAGGAAAATTTTTTAAAGAAAATAGCTATTTAAACAAATATAAAGTAAACAGTGCGGGAGGAGATTTAGCATTCTATATTTTAAAAAGAGCAATAAAGGATAAAAATTGGAAAGTAATTATAAAATGGTTACCTAATATGGGGGCGAGATTTATAGGAATGAAATTAGGAAAAATAGCCAAATAATAATTCTCTTTCAATTTGACACCACTGTACCCTTATATCCTTTGAAAGGAGCAATCTAAAAAATGCAAATAAAAACAGTTGTAATTATCAACGATTTTAACTATACCCAAGGTGGAGCAAGTAAAGTAGCCATAGACACTGCAAAATTGTTATTAGGAAAAGGACTTAAAGTTTATTTCTTTTCAGCTGTTAATAAACCAGAAGAAAATATTAAAGGAATAGAATATATCACAACAAATCAGAAAGAATCATTAAAAGAAAAAAACAAAATATTGGGATGTATAAATGGAATTTATAATATAAAAGCTAAAAAGGAACTAAAAAAACTACTTATGACATTAGATAATAAAACAACAATAATACATATACATGGATGGACGAAAGCATTATCTAGTAGTATATTTAAAATAGCAAATGATTTAAACTTTAAAATAGTAGTAACAATACATGAATACTTTATGCAATGCCCAAATGGAGGATTTTTCAATTATAAAGAAAATAAAATTTGTAACTTAAATCCATTATCCTTAAAATGTATAAAATGCAATTGTGATTCTAGAAACTATATCATAAAACTATATAGAATACTTAGACAAAAAATGCAAAATAGAATTATAAAAAAAATAGAAGCAAATGCTATATATGTATCAGACTTTAGCAAAGATATTTTAAAAAATTCACTTATAAAAAAATGGAACTCTACAGTTATTAACAATCCAGCAGGATATGAAAAAGAAGAAAGAAACTTAGATAAAAAAGACATATTAGTATATGTAGGAAGATTATCAAAAGAAAAAGGAGTAGACTTATTCTGTGAAAGTGTAACAAGACTAAATAAAAATGGGACAGTAATTGGGGATGGACCACTAAAAAATGAGTTAGAACAAAGATATAAAAACTTAAAATTTGTAGGTTGGAAAACAAAAGAAGAAATAAAAAATATCTTAAAAGAAAGTAAAGCATTAATATTCACATCACTATGGTATGAATCAATGGGAATGACAGCGATAGAAGCCTTATCATTAGGAGTACCAGTAATAGTAGGAGATAAAAGTGCGACAGCATCATATATAATAGACAATATAAATGGATTAAAATATGAAAATGGAAATGTAGAAGACTTATATGAAAAATTAAAAATACTAGAAGATGATAAATTAGTACAAGAAATGAGCAAAAATGCCTATAATTTGTACTGGAAAAAGCCATTTTCAGAACAAAGGTATATAGAAGAATTATTGGCGTTTTATAATAAATTATGAAGGAAAAAATAAAAAAATGGAAAAAATAATGATAATTCTATTGAATTATAACAATTATAAGGATACAATAGAATGTATAAATAGTATAAAACAAAATACAAGTGAAAATAATTTTAAATATGAAATAGTAGTTGTAGATAACAAATCAACAAATGAATCACTATCAGAACTAAAAAAAATAGAAGGAATAACATTAATACAAGCAAGTGAAAATGCAGGATTTTCAGCAGGAAATAATATAGGAATTAAATATGCAATAGAAAACAAATCAGAATATATATTACTCTTAAATAATGATACAATAGTTACAAAAAATAGTATTAATAAAATTTACCTTAAACTAAAAAAACATACTGACATTGGAATAATGTCAGCAAGGATAATGTACTGGGATAATAAAGACTTAATAAACTGTTGTGGAGGAGAAATAGACTATTTCAAAGGTACAGCTGTTATTTACAATAAAGGAAAAGAATATAAAGAGGATAATCAAGAATTTACTTATACAAAATTTGTAACTGGTTGCTGTATGTTAATGAAAACAAGTCTAGTAGAAGAAATTGGTTTCTTACCAGAGGAATACTTTATGTATTATGAAGATGTAGATTTTTGTGCAAAAGTACAACAAAAAGGATATAAAATTGGAGTCTGTTTAAGTTCTATAATATATCACAAAGAAAGTGCTGCGTCAGGTGGAGGAGAAAATCCATTTGCAATAGAATGGAATACAAGAAATAGAATTATTTTTATAAATAAATACAAATGCTATGGAATATTAACAAAATTGTTTTTCTATTCTACAAGAATTATAGTTGGAATAAAGTATAAACTAAAACACAAAAGAGAAAGTTTAAAAGCACTAAAAAAAGGAATAATAGAAGGGAGAAAGTTTATTAAAAATGGAAAAGAGTAAGCAAAAACAAAAACTAGAAATAATAATTTTTATAATATTACTTTTCCTTCAAAATTTTGCTATTATAAATACCAAAGAATTTGGTATTGCAGCAATAACTATCTTTTTAATATATATTTTTATAAAACATAGAATGTACCAAAAAATAGATAAAAAATCTACAATAATTGTAGCATCTATAGTTTTATTTGTAGTTATATCACAACTATTAAATAAAGCATTTAACTTTTTACAAATAGGCAGATATTCGATGATTTTATTTATTGGTTGGACAAGTATTAAATACATGGAAAAGATACAAGAGATGAATCAAAAGGACTTTTTCAATAAAGTATTTTATTTTGCTCTAATAATATTAACAGGATATGGAGTATATCAATTAATAGCAAGTAAACTACAAATGCCAATGTTCTTTAATATATTCAACAATAATCCATCTTATGGAGCAAGAGGGCTTTTTGAAAGCTATTCTGGTTGGACAAAGGACATAAGGATATACACAACATTTTATGAACCATCAGCATATGCAATATTTTTAACAATAGCATATTTTTATGCCATGACTTTTGGCAATTTAGACAAAGACAAAAAATTTACTATAACGGTATTAACACTATTTAACATATTCTTCACATATTCTAGGAGTGGTTGGGTAGTATTTGCATATTATATTGCTATATACATAGCATTCAAATTATTTAAAAACAATAAACCATTAATGAAACTAACAAAAATAGGAATAATACTATTACCACTAATAACATTAGCAATTATGAGCACTTTAGGTATATATGTGTTCAAAGATGCTTCTTCAACAGCTAGAACATACTCATCTTTATATTATTTAGTAAACTCATTTAATAGTATAAAAGGAATATTAATAGGACATGGACTAGGTGCAATGCTTAGAATACCAGCAGGGTTGGAATATAAAGGATATGTAGTAGAAACATTTTCACACAATGGATATATAGACATTGTATATCAATTAGGAATACCATTTTTTATAATAATGATATATGCAATAATAAAATATTTAAAAGGAAAGAAAATAGAAGATGAATGGCTAATTTATGCTACTATTTTTACACTATGTTGTTCAGGAAGTATGTATTCTGTAGAAAGCATAATAGCAATAGTATGTTTAGTTATTGGAGACTTTAAACTTAGAGAACATAAAAAAATAGAAGAAACAGAAAATATGTTAAAAGAAAACAAAATCTTATCTAAAATTTTAGCAATAATAAAAAAAGACGACTAGGAAAAATTTGTGACTTAGGAAGGGATGATGGCAAAATGAAAGAATATGACTATTTAATAGTAGGAGCAGGGCTTTTTGGAGCAATATTTGCATATGAAGCAAATAAAAAAGGAAAAAAATGTTTAGTCATAGATAAAAGACCTAATATTGCTGGAAATATCTATACAGAAAACACTCAAGGAATAAATGTACATAAATATGGAGCACATATTTTTCATACAAGCGACAAAGAAATTTGGGACTATATAAATCAATTTGCTGAATTTAATAGATATACAAATTCACCTGTTGCAGTCTATAAAGGTGAGTTATACAATATGCCATTTAATATGAACACATTTAACAAACTATGGGGAGTTATAACTCCAGATGAAGCAAAAGAAAAAATAGAAGAAGAAAAAGCACAAGCAGGAATTACAGAGCCAAAAAACTTAGAAGAGCAAGCAATTAGTTTAGTAGGAAAAACAATATATGAAAAACTAGTAAAAGGATACACAGAAAAGCAATGGGGAAAAAAAGCAACAGAATTGCCAGCATTTATTATAAAAAGACTTCCAATTAGATTTATATATGATAATAATTACTTTAGAGACACATATCAAGGAATTCCAATTGGAGGATATACAGCAATTATAGAAAAGATGTTAAAAGGAATAGACGTAAGACTAAATTCTAATTTTTTTGAAAAAAGAGAAGAATATGAAAAAATAGCAGAAAAGATAATATTTACAGGAATGATAGATGAATACTATAATTATAGATATGGTGAACTAGAATATAGAAGTCTAAAATTTGAAACAGAAACTTTAGAAACCGAAAATTTCCAAGGGAATGCAGTAGTAAATTATACTGAATATGAAATACCATATACAAGAATAATAGAGCACAAGCATTTTGAATATGGAATTAATACTCAAAAAACTATAATAACAAAGGAATATCCAAAAACTTGGGTAAAAGGTGATGAACCATATTATCCAATGAATGATGAAAAAAACAATAAATTATATGAGAAATACAAAGAATTAGCTAAAAATGAAAAAAATGTTATATTTGGCGGAAGACTAGGTGAATATAAATATTATGACATGCACAATGTTATAAAAGCAGCATTAGAATGTGTAAAAACAGAAATAGGTTAAAGGAGAACAAATGGAAGACAAAAAGATAGCTAAAAATTATATATATAATTTAATTTATCAAGTTCTAGTAATAATTTTACCACTAATAACAACACCATATGTTGCAAGAATATTAGGGGCAGAAAACATAGGAATTTACAGTTATACATTATCAATAGTAACATATTTTGTACTTATTGGTTCACTTGGAATAGCAACATATGGTCAAAGAGAAATAGCATATGTGCAATCAGATAAAAAGAAAAGAAGCTCCATATTTTGGGAAATTATAATTTTTAGAATAATAACTATGGCAGTAGTAAGTATATTTTACTATTTTATGTATATAAGAGGAACACAATATACTTCATACTATAAAATTTTAATATTAGAATTAATATCGAGTTGTTTAGATATAAGTTGGTTTTTCCAAGGAATGGAAGAATTTAAGAAAACAGTACTAAGAAACACAATAGTAAAAGTATTAAGTATAATTTGTATATTTAGCTTAGTAAAAACAGTAAATGATTTAAGTGTATACATACTTATATATGCACTATCAAATTTAGTTGGAAATATATCTTTATGGGCATATCTTCCAAAATATATACAAACAATAGGTATAAAAGAATTAAAATTACTAAGACATTTAAGACCTGTAATAGCATTATTTATACCTCAAATAGCAATACAATTGTATACAGTCTTAGATAAAGTAATGATTGGTGCAATGGTTGAAAACAAAGTAGAGAGTGGGTATTATGAACAAGCACAGAAAATAATTAAAATCTTACTTACAATCGTAACAGCACTAGGAACTGTAATGTTACCTAGAATCGCAAATAAATTCGCAGATGGAAAGACAGACGAAATAAAAAGGAATATAACAACATCATTTAAATTTACTTATTTATTAGCATTTCCAATGCTATTTGGTATTATAGCAATATCAAATAGATTTGTACCAGTATTTTTAGGAGCTGGATATGAAGAGGTATCACTATTAATAAAAATAATAAGCCCTATTATTTTAATGATAGGTCTAAGCAATGTTATAGGAAATCAATACTTATTACCAACGAAAAGGCAAAAATCATTTACTATATCAGTACTATGTGGTGCAATAGTAAATCTAATACTCAATTTTATTTTAATAAAGAAATATGAGGCAATAGGAGCATCAATAGCAACAGTAATAGCAGAAACAACAGTAGTTGCAATTCAATTCATATGTGTTAGAAATGAAATAAAATTTTTAGAAATTATCAAATTAGGGTTGAAAAATCTAATTGCAAGTATTATCATGTTAGTTATAGCAATATTAATAGAAAAAATTATGAAAAATCAATCTTCATATATAATAATATTAATACAAATATGTGCAGGAATAATCTCTTATTTTGCAATGTTACTTATATTAAAAGATAAATTCCTAACACAAATCATAGACAAATTTATAAAGAAAAAAATTAAGTTATAGAAAGGAAACTATAGTTAAATGAAAGAGAAAATAGATTTAGCACTAATTTGTTGCTATAATAATGAAAAACAATTAAATGAACTATTATTAGAAAGTTATAATGAACAAAATGTAGAATGTGAAAAAATTTTAATAGATAATAGTAATAATAAATTCTCATCAGCTGCAAAAGCATTAAATTATGGTGCAAGTATTTCTAAGTCAAATTACTATATATTTCTTCATCAAGACATTAAATTTTTAGACTCAAACTCCCTAAAAAACATTTATGAAGAGCTAATAAAATGTGATGGAATACTAGGAGTAGCAGGAGTAAAAGAAAATGAGAAAAAAGTATTTACATCAATACTACATGGTAAAAACAAAGAAATAGCAGGAAAAGGAAAAATAGATAAAAAAGAAGAAGTATTAACAGTAGATGAATGTCTATTTGGAATGAGTAAAACAATTTATGAAAAAATCAAATTTGATGAACAAACCTGTGATAACTGGCACTTTTATGCAGTAGACGTATGTTTAAGTGCTAGTGAGCAAAATATAAAATCATATATAGTCCCAGTAAATATTTGGCATGCATCTATAGGGTGTAAAAACAAAAGTTTTTATAATTCATTACAAAAAATGAAAGAAAAATATAAAGGAAAAAGGCAATATATAAAAAGTTGTTGTATAAGAGCAGACGTTAATAAACCAAAATATTATACTATAATTAGAGATTATCTAGGAATGAGATATGGAAAAATAAAAAAAATGTTATCTCTTCAAAGATACAATTCTAACTCTTAAAATATCCAAATTTTCTTCTTATTTTAAAATATATATTGAAAATAAAAGGTAACATTGCTATAATACAATATAGAACAAATAAGAAAAATCAAAGATTTTTCTTTAATTTGTTCCGCCCGATTGAGTTTTCGACTGTAAGGAGAAAATCTCAAGGGCTAGCGATTATAGCATTTATATAATAGGAAAGTATAACTTTCCTATTATATAAAAAAAGAAAGGTAGAACATACATGAAAACAAAGATATATATAGCAACACATAAAAAAATAGAAATGCAAAATGAAGAAGGATATACACCAATTCAAGTAGGAGCAGAAATAAACGAAAAACTACCATATTTAAAAGACAACACAGGAGACAATATATCAAAAAAGAATAAAAACTATTGTGAACTAACAGCATTATACTGGATATGGAAAAACACCTCAGAAGACATAATAGGCTTAACTCATTATAGAAGATTTTTCTTTAAAAACATATTATCAAAACAATTATTAAAAATAGGGGACATAGAAAAAATCTTAACTAAAAATGATATTATTTTACCAAACAAAGTACATCTAGACATAACAATAGAAGAACACTATAAGAAATATCATCATATAGAAGACTTATATAAATGTAAACAAATAATAGAAAAAATGTATCCAGAATATACAGAAGCATTTGAAAAAATACTAAAAAGAGAAAGTTTATATGCTTTTAATATGTTTATCATGGACAAAAAAAGATTTAATGAATATATGGAATGGCTATTTAATATATTTAATGAACTAGAAAAGACAATAGATATATCAAATTATGATGAATATAATAAAAGAATATATGGCTTTCTTTCAGAAAGATTATTCAATGTATGGCTTGAAAAGCAAAACTTAAAAGTAAAAGAAATGGTAGTATTAAATATACAAGAAAATAAAGGAAAACAAATTAAAGAATATTTAAAAACTTTAATAAAAAGAGATTAAGAAAAAAACTTAGGAGGGAAGAATATGAAAATATTAATTACAGGCTCAAATGGAATGCTTGCAAATGCAATAAAGGAAGAATTAAAAAATGAAGAATTAATATGTACAGATGTTGAAGAATTAGACATTACAAACTCAGAACAAGTAAATGAATTTGTAAAGAAAACAAAACCAGAATATATAATAAACTGTGCAGCATACACAGCAGTAGATAAAGCAGAAGAAAATAAAGAACTAGCATATAAAATAAATGCCATAGGGCCAAAAAATCTAGCAATTGCAGCAAATGAAAATAGTGCAATCTTAATGCATGTGAGCACAGACTATGTATTTGGTGGAGATAAACCAGTAGAAGAAGACTATAAAGAAGACGATGAAAAAAATCCACAAGCAGTATATGGAACAACAAAACTTGAAGGAGAAAAATTAATAGAAGAAAACTGTTCTAAATACTATATTTTTAGAACAGCATGGTTGTATGGAGAAGGAAGAAACTTTGTAAGAACAATGTTAGACTTAAGTAAAACAAAAGATGAGGTAAAAGTAGTAAATGACCAACATGGAAGTCCTACATATGCAGTAGACTTAGCAAATATAATACACCAAGTAATAGACAAAAAAATAGAATTTGGAGCATATAATGCTACAAATATAGGTTATACAACTTGGTATGACTTTACAAAAAAGATATTTGAAATTAAAAACGTAAAATGCAAAGTAATACCAGTAACAAGTGAAGAATTTAAAAGTCCTGCAAAAAGACCTAAAAACTCTAAAATGTCAAAAGACAAATTATTAAAAAATGGAATTAATATACCAACATATGAAGATGCACTAAAACGCTATCTTGCACAAGAATAATTAGACAGTATCTAAAAAAATATAGTTGCCCAGGTAGGGGCGATTACTAATCGCCCGACTATACTAGAAAGGAGCTAATGAATATGAAAAATAGAAAAGGTATAATTTTAGCAGGAGGAAGTGGAACAAGGCTATATCCACTAACATTAGCAATATCAAAACAAATAATGCCAGTATATGACAAACCAATGATATATTATCCACTATATGTACTAATGGAAGCAGGAATAAGAGACATATTAATAATAACAACAAAAAGAGACAATGAAACATTTAAAGAACTATTAGGTGATGGAAGTAAATGGGGAATGAACTTTGAATACACAATTCAAGACAAACCAAATGGACTAGCAGAAGCCTTCATAATAGGAGAAAAATTTATAGGGCAAGACAGTGTTGTATTAATACTAGGAGACAACATGTTTTATGGAGGAAATTTAAAAGAAATATTAAAAAGAGCGAATGCAAGAGAAAATGAATCTACAATATTTGGCTATAAAGTAAAAGACCCTAGAAGCTATGGAGTTGTAGAAATGGATGAACAAGGAAATGCAATATCAATAGAAGAAAAACCAGAAAATCCAAAATCTAACTATGCAGTGCCAGGTCTATACTTTTATACAAACGATGTCATAGAAATAGCAAAAAATGTAAAACCATCAGCAAGAGGGGAATTAGAAATAACCTCTGTAAACGAAATATACATGAAAAATAAGAAACTAAAAGTAGAAAAATTAGGAAGAGGAATGGCATGGTTTGATACAGGAACACATGATGCACTACTTGAAACAGCAAGTTTCGTACAAACAATACAAAAAAGACAAGGACTTCAAATTTGTTGTCCAGAAGAAATCGCATTTGAAAATGGATGGATAACAGCAGACCAACTAGAAGAACTAGCAAAAAGTCTATTAAAAACAGACTATGGTAAATTTCTAAAAAATCTAGCTGAAAACATAGAATAAAATGACTTAAAAATAATTAAACGTAGGGGCACGGCGTACCGTGCCCATGCTTCGAAAAAACACTTAAAGTAAAAAACAATAATTTGTAACATAATAAAGAAAGGAAATAAAAATGGGAAAATTCAAGAAAAAAGAAACAGGAATAGAAGGATTATATGTAATAGAACCAACTATATTTGAAGACAATAGAGGATTTTTCATGGAAACATATAACAAAAAAGACTTTGAAGAAATAGGAATAGACACAGAATTTGTACAAGACAACCAATCAAAATCAGTAAAAGGAGTATTAAGAGGATTGCATTTTCAAAAAGAATATCCACAAGCAAAACTAGTAAGAGTTATAAAAGGCGAAGTATACGATGTCGCAGTAGATTTAAGAAAGAACTCTAAAACATATGGAAAATATTATGGAGTTACACTAACAGAAAAAAATAAGCTACAATTTTTTATACCAAGGCGATTTGCTCATGGATTTTTAGTATTATCAGAAGAAGCAGAATTCACATATAAATGTGATGATTTATATCATGCAAATGATGAAGGAGGAATAATCTGGAACGATAAAAATATAAACATAGAATGGCCATTAGAAAAGGTAGGAGGAATATCAAATATAATTCAATCAGACAAAGATAAACTTTGGCCCCAAATAATGTAATGAAAGGAAATAATAAAAATGAAAAAAAACATACTAATAACAGGAGCAGCAGGATTTATAGGAAGCAACTTTGCACATTACTTTAGCAAAAAATATCCTGAATATAATTTGATAATTTTAGACAAACTAACATATGCAGGAAATCTTCATAATTTAGACAAAATAAAAGACAAAATTACATTTATAAAAGGAGACATCTGTGATTTCGATTTAGTAATGAAAATATTTAAAGACAATGACATAAACGGAGTAATACACTTTGCAGCAGAAAGTCATGTGGATAATAGTATAAAAACGCCATTTATATTTACACAAACAAATGTAATAGGAACACATACATTATTAGAGGTTGCAAAACAAGTATGGGGAGAAGGAAGCGAAAATAAATTTGTACATATATCAACAGATGAAGTATATGGAACATTAGGAGAAGAGGGGTATTTTACAGAAACAACAAGAATAAACCCTAATAGTCCATATTCAGCCTCAAAAGCAAGTTCAGACTTAATAGCAAGAGCATACTATGAAACATTTAAAATGAATGTAAACATAACAAACTGTTCAAATAACTATGGTGCATATCAGCATCATGAAAAATTAATACCACACATGATAAGCTTAGCACTAAAAAATGAAAAACTACCTGTATATGGAGATGGAAGAAATATAAGGGATTGGTTATATGTCGAAGACCATTGTAAAGCAATAGACATAGTATTCCATAAAGGAGAAAAAGGAGAAAGATACAATATAGGTGGGCATAATGAAAAAAGAAACATAGAAATTGTAGAACTAATCCTAAAACATCTTGGAAAATCAGAAGACTTAATAGAACATGTAACAGACAGAAAAGGTCATGACTATAGATATGCAATAGATCCAACGAAAATAAAAGAAAAGTTAGGCTGGGAACCAGAAACAAAATTTGAAGATGGAATAATAAAAACAATAGACTGGTATTTAGAACATAAAGAATATTTAGATGTATAAGAATATAGATACACTCTTGTCAACAGTTCTAAATATTTGAAAACCTAATCCCCTTAAAATGTAAAACAAAATTTACCTAAAATGTAAAACAATATTTACTTTTTTTGTAAAGTAACATAAAATTAATTAATGAATAAAAAATATAAAAAAACACATATTATATATATGTGTTTTTTTACATAAATTTAACAAAGGAGACAATTATGAATCTAATATTACAATTAACTGAATTCATTGTATATGCAATACTTATAGTTTTAATAACTAAAAACTTTTTAATAAAAGTTCTAAGAAAACTTGCAAGTGCACTAGATCTAGAATCAAAAGCAGTAGGAGATATATCAGGAGTAGCAACATCTATGCCAGAGGTAATAAGTGTATTTTTCACATCATTACAGGGAATGTTTGCCACTAGTATATTCAATATATTAAGTTCAAACACAATAAACTTTATTCAATACATCATATCCATTTGCCAAAACAAAAATCAAAAAGTCCTAAAAAATGATGCGTTAAAATCTGATATTGTAATGGTAATAATAACAATACTAATTCCAACAAGTATTATCATATTTAATATAGAAATAAATATAGGTTTTGTACCAATATTCATAATGCTATTTATATTATTTTATATAATAAACACAAATACACATAAATTATATCTATCACATGCAAAAACAAAAGAACTAAAAGAATTTGAAGAAGAAAAGAAATGGGTAAAAGGAAAAAAGGATGTCATAGTAAAAAACATAATATACTTAATAATAATAGGAATAGCATTATTTGTAATAGGTGAACTATTAGGAAATGTAGTAAGAAGACTTAGTGTAAAATTTAATATACCACAAAGTGTAATAGGAATAGCACTTGGATTTATAACAAGTCTACCAGAATTAATAACATTTATAGAATCACAAAAAAACTCCAAAAACAGTAATAATGAAGTCGCTGGAGTAGTAGAAGCTACAAACAATCTATTAACATCAAATATAATAAACTTATTTGTAGTATTAACAATAGGAATAATAGTAACAGCATTAATATAAAAGGATGTAATCCTTTTTAATGAATAATGAATGATGAATAGTGAATAATTCATTTTTATTGTATAGATATAAATCTATTGTAGGGGCGAGCATTGCTCGTCCGTTTGCTTTTAGATAATAATTATTTTATTATAATTATTCATCGAATTTCATATTTTCATTAAACAATTAAGAATATACAACAAAAAAAATACATATAAAAACTTATAAAAGAAAAATATATCAATATGCAAAAAAATATTTTTAGTAACAATAAAATACATAATAAAATGCAAAAAAACAAAAAAATCCAAAACCTTACATACACAACAATTTCCATAGATACCAAAAATGGTATATTTTGGTAAAAATTACGTTTAGAAAAAAATGTCAAAAAAAATGTAAAAATTTATGAAAAAAGTATTCACAAAAATTTAATCTTGTGCTATACTAATGGAGTAACAAAATATTTTAGTAAATTTTGCAAGAAAGGAGGAAACCTATATTTTTTACTAAGTATTAAAAATGTATTTTGTTATGTAAAAAAATAGGAGGTAGAAAGAAAAATGAATTTAAAAAAATTAACAAGAATTATTTTATTAGTAGCAGTATTATTAGTACTAAGCATCGTACCAGTTAATGCCGTAGTATTCAATGCTGCATTTGATAGCGATTTCTATGTTAACTGTTATCCAGATTTAAAAGCAGCATTTGGAAATGATGCTAACGCTGCATATAATCATTACTTAACATATGGAATCAAAGAAGGAAGAATTGCATCACCAGTATTTGATGTAAAAACTTATATAAGAAATTATCCAGATTTACAAGCTGCATTTGGAGACAATTACGAAGCAGCATATAACCATTTCTTAACAAATGGAATGAACGAAGGAAGATTAGCTTCAGACTCATTCAATGTTCAAGTTTACATAGCTAACTATCCTGACTTACAAGCTGCATTCGGAAATGATGTAGCAGGAGCTTATAACCATTATTTAAATTATGGTATGGCTGAAGGTAGAGTATGTGGCTCTTTAGAAGCAGGAGCAGAAGCTCCAGAAGACCATGTTCATACTTGGGAAATTTCTAAAGTTTTAATTACAGCAACATGTATAGATGATGGAGAAGCAGTTTATAAATGTGAATGTGGAGAAGAAAAAGTTGATGTAATTCCAGCATCTGCAGAATATCATGATTATCAAGAAGTTGCATCAGGAGTAGATAATGTAAAAATTTATAAATGTACAATTTGTAGTGATACTTATTCAGAGGTTGTTACAGATGAAGCACATGAACATGACTATGTTGAAATAGCAGGATCAAAAGTTGAACCAAAATGTACAACAGAAGGAAAAATATTCAAACAATGTTCTGATCCAGAATGTAATGATATCATAGAAGAAAAAATACCTATGATAGATCACGTATCATCAACTCCAGAAGGAACTGGAAAAATAACAGAAGGTGTAACATCTTGTGAAAAAGATGGTGCAGAAGAAGTTACTTGTGATGTTTGTTGTCAAAAATTCATAAGACCAATCTCTGCTCATAAATATGAAAAAGTATCTGAAACAGTTGCTACTTGTACAGCAGAAGGAGTAATAACATATAAATGTAAAGCTTGTGGAGCAACTAAAGTAGAAACAACAGAGAAAATAGAACATACTTACACAGCTCCAATTGCAATATCAGAAGCAACATGTGAAAAAACAGGATTAAGTATGAGTGTTTGTACAGTTTGTGCAAATGAAAAAAGAGAAGTAGTACCAGCATTAGGACATAGCAAAGAAGGATTAACACCTGATCTTAGATATATTGATGCAAAAGGAAAAGTTGTAATGCAAGAAGATGGTACAACACCAGTAGTAGTAACAGAAGATGTTGCAAATGGTGAAAAGAATTGTGAATATTCAATAGCTGAAGAATACATTTGTGTAAACCATACAAATGGTGGTCATTGTGATAAAAAAGAAGGAAAAATGTTAGTTGTAGTTACAAATGCAGCAGGACATAGAATCGATACAACAGAGCCAGTTACAGTAGGAACAATTGAATATGTAGCTGGAGTACCAGTAAAGAAAGACGGAAAAATTGTTGTAAAAGAAGGAGCAAAAGCAGATTGTAAACATGATGAAGTAAAAGTATTTACATGTGCAAACTGTGAAGAAGAACAAGTTGTAATAATTACAGAAAGACCAGCACATAAAGTATTAGAGGGTTCAACTATAGTATATGGAGCAACATGTAAAGCGGATGGTTATAAAACATATACTTGTACAACATGTAATGAACAAGTAACAGAGGAAACAGGAGAAAAAGCATTAGGTCATAACTATGTATTTGTACCAGAAACATGTACAGCAGTTGCTCATATAGCATGTTCAAGATGTACTCTAACAGCTGAGGACAAAGCTTCTGAAGAATATACAGCTTTCAAAAATTCTTTAACAGATGATCAAAAAGCTGCATTAG
>CAOKMR010000008.1 GCA_948469815.1 uncultured Clostridiaceae bacterium
TGGCAAAAACAGCCCAATAAATTAAATATTCAAGGGGAGATAGAACAAGTAATACAAAGAATTACAGGTGAGGTAGTAGAATTAAATGCATCTGGTAGAACAGATGCAGGTGTTCATGCACTTCGGACAAGTTGCAAACTTTAAAACTAACTCTAATATTCCAATTGAAAAAATACCAATGGCAATAAATACATATCTAAAAAAATCAATAAGAATACAAAAAGCAGAAGAAGTAGATGAAAGATTTCATAGTAGATTTAATTGCAAACAAAAAACTTATAGATATATAATAAATAACTCAGAATATGGAACAGCTATATATAGGAGTATGGAATATTGCTTTTCAGGAAAGCTAAATATAGAAGCAATGAAAAAAGCATCAAAATACTTTGAAGGAGAGCATGATTTTAAAGCATTTAAAGCAAGTGGAACATCATCGAAAAGTAGTGTAAGAACAATATATAAAGCAGATGTTACAAAACACGGAGACAGAATATATATAGAATTAACAGGAAATGGTTTTTTATATAATATGGTAAGAATAATATCTGGAACATTATTAGAAGTAGGATTAGGCAAAATAAAACCAGAAGAAATACCAGAAATAATTGTTTCTAAAAAGAGAGAAAGAGCTGGAAAGACTTTGCCTCCACAAGGGTTGTACCTCGTTCAGGTAAAATATGAATAATTCTAACTTGTTTTTTTCTTTGCAACGATCACAAATCGTCCATCTTCTGTATGATATGCACATGTAGAAAGAGTTAATAGTTGTTCACCATAAGAAGCATTAACACCAGTATCATAAAGTGAAGCCTTTTTAGAATTTGACACAAAATCATTATATTCACTCTCATTTTCAGCATTTATAAAAAAATAATATCTAAATACATTTGTGTCAGATTTATTATATACTTTTGAGCGAAATACTGCTAAAATTTCATATTCTGTATCTTCCTTTAATGTAGAGAAATTAATTATTTTATGTTCTTGATAAAAACCTTCATTTTCATATTTCAATAATCCCTCAAACATTGAACCACTTTTGCTTCTATGACCGTAAATTAAAAAATTATCACTTGGTCTTTCAAAATTCACATCTTTATCCAAAAAAATAGACCCTCTAGATGAATATGTTTTCTTATATGTATGGTCTAAATAGAATACATTATCATGAGACTGTACAACTGGATAATTAATACTAGTGCCAGGTATTTCTAGCCAAGCTACAACATCTTCATATTTATTATTTAATTCTTCCAATTTTAAAATTTTCTCTGATTTATCTTGTGCTTTAGCCTGTGAACTATCTGTAAAAACACCCTTTTCCTCGTTATTGCCTATATAATCAGCTAAAAACTCATAATCCTTTTTCTCTTTATATTCTATATACTTACTTGTTATTAAAAATATAACACATACTAAAATTAATATAGAAGAAATTATTATAGTCAAATATTTTATAATAGCAAAATTATTTCTTTTATCTTCTTTCATTTTTATTTTACTCCTTTTTTTAATATAAAAAATTAATTATTACTCTGCATATAAATCATATTGAGATTGTGGGGGCGCCCTTCGTGCATCCGCAAGTATATGATATTGTAAAAGGGAGTGTTTTGAAAATTACAACTCCCTTTATATGACTATCTTTTTATCTTACTTGCAATAACAAATCCAACTAATGAGAAAATTAATGAAGTTATAGCTATAATATTAAATATATTATTTTCACCTGTTTTTGGAGTCTCATCTTTTTTATCTGGTACAACCTCAGGAGTTGGTTTTTCTACCGTTTTATAAACTACTTTTAAATCTGTATTACTATTAATTTGAGTTGCTTCATCAAAAACCTCACCTGTATCAGCCTTAACAAAATGAACAAACTCTTTACCTGCTACATTTTTTATAGCTGGTAACTCAGGAATATCAGCTAAAGTTTTTCCAGTTTCTAATTCAAATCTATTATCATCTATTGTTACAAAAACATAATGTGTAACTGGGATATTTTGAAACTCGCTTGGGTTTGGTATATTTACAGTTGCACCAAGGTAAAGATCAACATCAACTTTAGTATTATTTCCATTTGTTCCAATTAATTGTCCACCACTTTTACCAATGTATAAATTATTAACAACAGAACCACCAGTGATATCTAGACCTACAGAACCAATAGAACCAGTAACATTTGAATCTTCTGTTTCTCCACCTACATAAAGTTTATCAATAGTACCACCTAGTACACGCATGTCTGCTGAAGAAACCTGTCCACGGTTAACACTCTGCAATAAAGCAATTTGGCCACTTGTAATTTTAACATTTGCATTACCTGTAGTTCCATTAGAACCACCAGCAGTAACATAACTAAGAGTACCACCATTAATGTTAAGTGTTGCATTATTCGTAGTAGAATATCCTTCACCACCGCCATAAACAGTAAATGCACTACCATTATTTATAGTAGTAGTTGCATTAGTAACTACTGTTTCAAAGCTTGAACCTGTGTGCGAACCAGAATCACTATTAGCAAATATGTTTGCACCACCACCAGTTACACTACCAGTTACTTTTCCACCATTAATAACAACCTCTGCATTTGTGACAGAACTTTGGTGAAGACCGCCACCAAATATATTTTTAACAGTTCCGCCATTCATAGTAATTTTGGTACTTGGATAATTAGTAGCATCATGGTGAGCTCCACCAAATACGTTAATATCACTAGGAACATTTACAGTTTTAGTTTCAGTTCCATCAAGCCATACGATTTTAGCTCCTTGAGCTCCATCATCTCTTTCTTCTATACTAATATGTGTACCATTTGCAAAAAAACATTTTTGAGAACCAAGAGTAATATATCCATTACCATCATCTCCATAAGATGGTTGAGCCGCTTTTACATTATCTGTAAGAGTAAAAAATGCGAAAAAAGCAAAAGCTAACAATAAAATAAATAAAAATTTTCTTTTCATAAATTAACATTCCTTTCTAAGATAAAAACTAAATTTTAAAAATAATTAGTATATTGCTAGGCAAACAAATTTGAAATCAATGAGGCGTACTATTGTACGTTGATTTGATTTCAAATGTAGTTTAACGACGCAAGATGCTGATTATTTTTGAAATTTTTCAATATGAAATCGTAAATCATATTACTCCTATTGTTAGCAAATTTGAAAATTTATTACTGGGAATACATAACAAAAAATCAAAATTTAACAATTTACGCTATCGGACAATTAACATAAAATTGACATTTAACCATAAATTTCCTAAAATATTAAATGTAAGTGGCGAGAACATGTTGTAAAATAAAGAAGGAGGCAGAGCATGAAAAATCAATTACTTATAGGAGGAAGAGAAGCTAGAGAAGATTTTTACCCAACGGTTGAGTGTGCGATCGTTGGGTTTCTTTACTATACACTTGACGCATAAAAGTGCAAATCCTCTATTCTTTGTAACAAATTTTCATAAATCGAATATTATATATAAAATTAAAAAATAAAGGAGATAAGTTTGAAAAATAATCAGCATCTTGCGTCGTTAAACTGCATTTGAAATCAAACAACGTACAACAGTACGCTTTATTGATTTCAAACTTGTTTGCCTAGCAATATACTAATTCTTTTTCAAACTTAGTTTGTGCCTTAGGAAGGAATGATAATTTTATATGACTAATTTATTATTGTTATTATTTGCATTACCAATTGCAACCATTATACTTGCGAGCGTATTTGAGACCATATTGCATTGCCCTATAAAAGTAGCAGCAATATTCTTTGCCATATTTTTAGTTGTTACATTTGCATTTTTCGATGCCAATTTCCTAATATTTGCCATTCTATATACAATCCTTGCATTTATATCAGCAATAATCACAAGACTAATTTTAAGAATTATAAGAGATAATAATTGTAATCATACAACAAACTGTACAACTGTAAATAGTATTAATACCACATTAAACACTCAAAACTTAGATAATAATTCATCATGTGGATGTAATACTAGATACAGAAGATATTAAATTAAATCCAAATTAAAAATTTGAAAATTACTTATAATTAAGTAAGTATATAATGCAGCAAAAACCCCCTGTAATAACTTACCCCAAATATATGGCTTTATTGAAATACCAACCTCTGAAACTATACTAAACACTTGTAAAACTACAGAAATACCGCCAAAACCGAGTAAGAATGCGCAAAATATAATGTTTGTAGAAATTGCTTTTACAGATATAGAAGATATAATACTCACACCATTTGTAAGTTCAATAATGCCACTTATTAGTCCAGAGGAAAATCTAGAATCTATATTTAGCGTTCTTAAAAATGGATTAATAATTTTACAAAGTAAATCTAAAATTCCGCTGTTATTAACAATAGAAATAATAACACTAAAAAGAACAACAAAGCCACCAATAAGAACTACAGTACGAGTTGCACTTGTAATACTTGCACCTAATATTTTTCCCAAACTACTTATATTAGCAGATGAATTACTAGAAGATTTAGAAGCATATTTTGATGAAGACTTATGTGATTTATCATATTTCCAAAATCTAAAAATAATACCAACTGTAATACATGCCAATATATGTGTAATTAGAAGCAATATACCAACTTGTAAATCATCAAAAAGGGATATACCAACAGTTCCAATTATAAAAAGAGGACCTGAATTATTAGTAAAAGCTAGAAGTCGTTCAGCTTCAACTGATGTACAAATACCATCATTTTTAAACTTAGAAACAATTTTTGCACCTGTTGGATATCCACTAATTATTCCCATAATAAAAGGGAAGGAACCTTCTCCAGGAACATTAAAAAGTGGTCTCATCAAGAAATTTAGACGAGTTCCAAGTGTAGAAATTACATTTGTATAACTTAAAAGCTCTGTTGCAATAAAAAAAGGAAAAAGTGATGGAACAACAGAGTTTGCCCATAATGATAAACCTGTTTTTGCAGCAGACAAGTTAGACTTTGAAAATACCACAAGTGATATTGTAAATAAAACAAAAATAATTGATAATAAATTTTCTTTTACAGAAAATAACATAAATTTAAAACTTCTTCTTTTCATACTAAAAATTATATTGTAAAGAATATAAATATATGATATACTTTGCATATATGTTTGAAAATAATAAATTTTTTCTGGAAAAGAAAAAATTAAAAAAAATATTGGCAATATACTAATTCTTTTTCAAAATTGGTTTGACCATTAGAAAGGAATGGAAAAAATATATGCAGAATAAATATAAATTAACAATAGAACAAAATATATTCTTAGCAAAGAGAAATTTAGTAGATAATGTTTATGCAAATGCAAGAATGGAAGGTTTAAATATAACATTTCCTCAAACAAAAACAATACTAGAAGGAGTAAATGTTCCTGACTTAAAAGTAGATGAAATACAATGTATATTAAATTTAAGAGATGCTTGGAAATATGTAATAAGCAATATTGATAAAGAATTTAATATTGATTTTATTTGTAAAGTAAATGAATATGTTGCAAGAAACGAAAGCCTTTCATGGGGAACTCTAAGGAATGGAAGGGTAGAAATATCAGGGACAGATTATATTCCAGAAATTCCTAATATAGAAAATGTTAAAAGTGATGTAAAACAGATATTAGATATAGAAAATTCTACAGAAAGAGCAATTGAATATATGTTATATGGAATGAGAAATCAATTATTTTGGGATGGAAACAAAAGGACAAGTAATATTTGCGCAAATAAAATTATGATAGAGAATGGTGTAGGAATTATCAAAATTCCAGATAAAAAATTAGAAGAATTTAATATTTTACTATCAAACTTTTATAGTACAAATGATAATTGTAAAATAAAACAATTCATTTATGATAATTGTATTGATGGTATTGTGTTTAATAATTAGAAATTAAAGAAAAGAAAGGAAGAAAATTTATGGTAGTAATAGGTAGTGATCATGGAGGATATAAATTAAAGGAGGAAGTAAAAAAATATCTTGAAGAAGCGGGAATAGAATATGAAGATGTTGGAACAAATTCAGAAGAAAGTGTTAATTATCCTGAATTTGCAGAAAAAGTTGCTAAAAAGGTACAAGACAAACAAGCAGAAACAGGAATATTAATTTGCAGGTCAGGGATAGGAATGTCAATAGTTGCAAACAAATTTAAAGGGGTAAGAGCTACACCATGTTATAATGAAATAACGGCTAAATTTTCAAGAATGCATAATGATGCAAATATTTTAGGTTTAGGTGCTGATTATATAAGTGTAAATGAAGCTATTTGCATTGTAAGAATGTTTTTAGCTATACCATTTGAAGGTGGAAGACATGCTGAAAGAGTAAATTTAATTTCAGAAATAGAAAATAAAAACATGAAATAGTCTAAATACTAGAATGGAGGTTATTTATGGCAAAAAAAAGAATATTAACAGGAGATAGACCAACTGGAAAACTACATATAGGTCATTATTTTGGCTCTTTAAAAAATAGAGTAAAAATGCAAAATGAAGGGTATGACCAATATATATTAATAGCAGATGTACAGGCATTAACAGATAATTTTAATAATCCAGAAAAAGTTAGAAAAAATGTAAGAGAAGTAGCGATGGACTATTTATCTGTTGGAATTGACCCTAACAAAACAACTATATACATACAATCAATGATACCAGAAACAGCAGAACTTACGATTTATTATTCTAATCTAGTAACAATTGCACGTTTACAAAGAAATCCGACAGTAAAAACAGAAATAGCGCAAAAAAAGGAACTATTTGGAGAAAGTGTAACATATGGATTTTTAGGATATCCAGTAAGTCAAGCAGCAGATATAACTACATTTGGTGGAGAATTAGTACCTGTTGGAGAAGACCAATTACCATTAATTGAGCAATGTAGAGAGATTGTTAGAAAATTTAACAGTATATATGGAGATGTCTTAATTGAACCAGAAGCAGTTTTATCTAATGAAAAAAGAATAAAAGGACTAGATGGGAATGAAAAAATGGGAAAATCGCTTGGAAATGCTATTTATTTATCAGACACAGAAGAAGAAGTAAATAAAAAGGTCATGAATGCAGTAACAGATCCTAATAGAATAAAAAAAGACGATTTAGGAAATCCTGATATATGTATGGTTTCATATTATCATAAATTATTTAGTACAGAAGAAGAATGTAAAGCAGTATGTGAAGAATGTAGAAAAGGACTAAGAGGATGTGTAGCATGCAAAAAACAATTAGCAAACAATATAAATAAAGAACTACAACCTATAAGAGAAAAAAGAAAGTATTATGAAGAACATCCAGAAATAGTAGATAAAATATTAATAGAAGGTACAGAAAAAGCAAGAAAAGAAGCTAAAGATACTATGCAAAAAGTAAAAAAAGCTATGATGTTAAACTATTTTGAAATATAGAAAAAAATATTGTAGGGGCACATTGCATGTGCCCATTGAAAATCATTCAAATCAAAAGGGCACATGCATGTGCCCCTACGATTAATAATAATTGTTATGGAAAGGAGGGAATTTAAATGTTTACAGATTATGCCAAAATAACTATCAAATCTGGAAACGGTGGAAATGGAGCAATAACTTTTAGAAGAGAAAAATATGTAGCAGCAGGTGGACCAGATGGAGGAGATGGCGGAAAAGGTGGAGATATATACTTTATTGTAGATAAAGACATGAATACACTAGTAGACTTTAGATATAAAAGAAAATTCAACGCTCAAAATGGACAAGATGGAGAAGGAAGTCATCGTTATGGAAAAAGTGGAGAAGATTTATATGTAAAAGTACCACAGGGGACAATAGTAAAAGATGCAGAAACTGGTAGAGTAGTTGCAGATTTATCAAAGCCTGGACAAGTAGAACTTATTGCACCAGGAGGAATTGGAGGAAAAGGAAATGCGCATTTTGCAACTTCAACCCGTCAAGCTCCAAGATTTGCTCAAGATGGAGAAAAAGGTATAGAAAAGGAAGTAATACTAGAATTAAAACTATTAGCAGATGTTGGACTATTAGGATTTCCAAATGTAGGAAAATCTACATTTTTATCTGTTGTAACATCTGCGACACCTAAAATTGCAAACTATAATTTCACAACTATAAATCCTAATTTAGGAGTAGTAAAGACAGAATATGGAGATGGCTTTGTAATTGCAGATATTCCAGGAATTATAGAAGGAGCAAGTGAAGGAGTAGGGCTAGGGCTTCAATTTTTAAGACATGTTGAAAGAACAAGACTATTATTACACTTTGTAGATGTATCAGATACAGCTGAAAAATCTCCAGAAGAAAGTTATTATATAATTAATAAGGAATTAAAAAAATATAGTGAAAAATTGGCAAGCAAAAAACAAATAATAGTTGCTACAAAATCAGATTTGGCACAGGATAATACAAATTATGAGGAATTAGAAAAAATTGCTGGGAAAGAAAACATTAAATTATTTAAAATTTCATCTGCTACAGGTGAGGGAGTAAAAGAATTAATACAATATGTATCACAAGAATTGAAAAAATTGCCAAAAGAAGAGTTAGTCCAAGAAGAAAAAATAGTGTATACATTAAAAGAAAGAAAAGATGAATTTGATATAATAAAGGAAAAAGGAGAGTATCTAGTTACAGGTCCTGCTGCTGAAAGACTAATGGGAAGAGTAAATATACAAGATAGAGAATCAATGCATTATTTTCATAAACAATTAATAGAATTAGGTATAGAAGGAAAATTAAGACAAATGGGAGTAAAACAAGGAGACAGGGTTAGAATTTTAGATTGGTATTTTGATTGGGAAAACTAGGTTAACAAATAATTGCGTTTTCGCGTTGTTAAACTGCACTTTGTTAACAAAATTATTGTAGGGGCACGTTGCAACGTGCCCTGAGTAATTGGTTTGCTCTTAGCAACCGCATCCACAACCATTGTTATTGTTTCCACAACAACAGAATAGTAAGATTATAAGGATTATTATCCAGCAGCAATCACCGCCGAATCCAAATCCGCCACATCCACCACCGCAACATCTATTTTCTGGCATTACATTCACCTCCTTGTTTACTTTAAGTATTTTCCAGCTCCTTTTTTAGAGTGGATTGATAAAAAGAAATAATTACTTATTTTGCATTAGTCACAACAACATCTGTTACCACAACCGCAACAAAATAGTAGTAGGAATAGAATAATGAACCATAAAATTTCACTATTATTTGAGCAACAATTGTTCATTTCTTACAACCTCCTATAAAAAATTGTTCTGCATTTCATTTGTTATGTTATATACTATTCATTTTAAAGAATTTGGTTACAAAATTGAAAAAGAATCAGTGCACATTGGGGACGTAAAAAATGTGCATAAATTGGAATAGGAAAATTTATAACATTTAATATAATAATAAAATATTATGAACAAATGTAGGGGCGCCATGTGGGCGTCCGTGAAAAGGAGATGCAAATAATTTAAAAGAATTTTAGAAAGGGTGATAAATTATGAGAGAGTATAAAATCGCAGTGGTAGGTGCAACAGGGGTAGTAGGCGAAATGATGAGAAAGGTATTAGAAGAAAAAGAACTTCCAATATCTGAATATGTATTTTTTGCATCAGAGAAATCTGCTGGAAAAAAGATAGTATTTATGAATAAAGAGTATGAGATTAAAGAATTAAAAGAAGATTCATTTGATGAAAAATTTGATTTTGCATTATTTTCTGCTGGAGGAGGAACATCTAAGAGATATTCACCAATAGCTGTAAGTAAAGGATGTATTGTAATAGATAATAGTAGTGCATTTAGAATGGACGAAGATGTGCCATTAGTAGTACCAGAAGTAAATATAGAAGATGCAAAAAAACATCATGGTATAATAGCAAATCCAAACTGTTCTACAATTCAAGCAGTAGTAGCATTAAAACCATTAGAAGACAAATATAAGATAAAAAGAATAATATACTCTACATATCAAGCCGTTTCTGGAGCTGGAAAACATGGAATAAATGATTTAGAAAATGGAATAAGAAATTCTGAGAATAAAAATAAATATGAATTAGAAAAATTCAAATATGAAATATTTAATAACTGTTTACCTCATATAGATGTATTTTTGGATAATGGATATACAAAAGAAGAAGAAAAAATGATAAATGAAACAAGAAAGATTTTACATAGACCAGATTTAAAAATAACAGCAACAACAGTAAGAGTACCTGTAATGAACTCACATAGTGAGTCAATAAACATAGAATTTGAAAATAAATTTGATGATGATGAACTATTAGAAACATTAAAAAATTCAAAAGGAATAATAGTTCAAGATGATATAAAAAATGAAATATATCCAATAGCAACAATTGCTTCAGGAACAGATGAAGTTTATGTTGGTAGAATAAGAAGAGATAACAGCATAGAAAATGGAATAAACCTTTGGGTAGTAGCAGACAATATAAGAAAAGGAGCAGCAACTAATGCAATACAAATAATGGAATATTTGATAGAGGTGCAAAGGTAAATATTGATAATTACTTCTTTTTATGCTAATATAAAGTAAATAAAGATTATTAATATTATATCTAGGAAGGAATGATTAAAATAGACGAAAAATATGATGTAATAATAGTTGGAGCAGGGCCAAGTGGTGCATTTACTGCATATGAATTAATACAATTAGGATTGAACAAAAATAAAAAGATATTAATAATAGAACAAGGAAAAAGAGTAGAAAATAGAAATTGTCCAATAGAAAAAACAGGCAAATGTGTAAAATGTAAGCCATATTGTAATATAACAAGTGGTTTTTCAGGAGCAGGAGCTTTTTCAGATGGAAAGTTAACTTTACCTAACAAAGATGATGACCACATAGAGGTTGGAGGAAGTCTACAAGAATATTTAGGAGTAGAGAAAACAAAAGAATTAATGTTTTATGCAGATGACATATACCTAAAATTTGGAGCGGATACAAAAGTAGAGGGACTAGAAAACTTAGAGGAAATTAAAAAAATTTCAGATAGAGCAAAAGAAAACGGAATATTATTATGTAATTGCCCAATAAGACATTTAGGTACAGAAAAGAGTCAAGAGCTATATAAAAAAATAGAAGAATATTTATTAGAAAACAATATACAAATAATGTTTGAGACAAATGTAAAAGACTTAATAATTGAAAATAGTCATGCAAAAGGTGTAGTAATAGAGAAATCAGGGCATACAGGAGAAACAAAAAAGATATATTCAGAAAATATAGTTTTAGGAATTGGAAGAAAAGGTGCAGAATGGCTCGCAACAATGTGTGATAAACACTCAATTGAAAATAGAGCAGGAGTAGTAGATATTGGAGTTAGATATGAACTACCAGATGAAGTAATGAAAGATGTAAATAAATATATGTATGAAGGAAAATTTGTTGGGTATTTACCACCATATGGAGACAAAGTAAGAACATTCTGTCAAAATCCAAGTGGATTTGTAGCAAATGAAGTATATGACAACAATTTAACATTAGTAAATGGACATGCATATAAAGATAGAAAAAGCACAAACACAAATTTAGCATTACTTGCATCACACCATTTCAATAATCCATTCAAAGAGCCAATAAAATATGGAATGAATATTGCAGAAAATGCAAATCAATTAGGAAAAGGAAATATATTAGTACAAAGACTAGGAGATATATTAGAAGGAAAAAGAACATGGCAAGAAGAGTTAGAAAAAAACAGTGTTATTCCAACACTAAAAACAGCAATAGCAGGAGACATTACATATGCAATAGGATATAGGACAATGGTAGATATACTAGAATTTATAAAAGCAATGGACAAAGTAATACCAGGATTTGCCAATCCAGACAATCTACTATATGCAGCAGAAATAAAATTTTATTCAAACCAATTAATAATAGATAATAATTTTAAAACAAGTGTAGAAGGATTATATTCAATAGGAGATGGAGGGGGATTAACACGAGGTCTAATAATGGCTTCCGCAAGCGGAATACAAATGGCACATGTATTAGCAGAAAATGCATAAAATGTTGTAGGGGCGCCCTTTGGGCGTCCGTTTGGTTAAAAAATTATTCTCAAAACTATTGACAACTACGGAAATAGATAGTATAATAATTTCATACAAAATGAGAATACAGAAAGGGTGGAAGCAAATTCCACCCTTTGATTATGAATATAAAAGTAAAAGGAAGTAGTAGCATTTTGAGAAATCCGTAAGACATATAAAATAGTGCTATTTTATTCAAAGGAGGATTATATATTGGCAAATATTGAAGAAAAAGTTGAAACTCTCATTTTTCCTAAGATTAAAGAACTTGGATATGAATTATATGATGTAGAGTATTCTAAAGAAGGGAAAGATTATTTCTTAAGAATATTCATAGACAGTGAAAAACGGAATAGATTTAAATGACTGTGAAAAAGTTAATAATGGTATAAATGATATTTTAGACAAAGCAGACTATATAAAAGAGCAATATTTTTTAGAAATCTCATCTCCAGGAGTTGAAAGAGTTTTAAGAAAAGAAAGACATTTAGAGGAAAATATAGGCAAAAAAATTACAATAAATTTATTTAAGCCAATAAACAATCAAAAGCAAATAGAAGGAATATTAAATAAATATGATGATAATAAAATTTACTTACAACAAGAAGAAATAGTAGAGATAGAAAGAAAAAATATATCTTTAATAAAGCTCAAATTTGAATGGTAATAAAGAAAGGAATGATTAAGAAATGAAAGCTATAGATAATAAAGAACTAGAACAAGCATTAATTTTATTAGAAAAAGAGAAAGGAATAGAAAAAAAATACTTATTAGAATCCATTGAAACAGCATTAGTTACAGCATATAAAAGAAACTATGATTCAAGTGACAATGTTAAAGTAACATTAGATGAAATAACAGGAGAAACACATATATATTCAGTAAAAGAAGTAGTAAAAGATATGGAAGATCCAATATTGCAAATTTCTATGAAAGAAGCACAAAAAATTAATCCAGCAGTTCTAGAAGGAGAAACAGTAGATATAGAGATAATTCCAAAAAACTTTGGAAGAATAGCAGCACAAACAGCAAAACAAGTTATCATTCAGAAATTGAGAGAAGCAGAAAGAAACCTAGTATTTGGAGAATTTAATGAAAGAAAAGGAGAAATTCTATCAGGAATAGTGCAAAAAGCAGATACAGGAGTAATAATAGTTGACTTAGGAAAACTCGAAGGAATTATGCCTAAAAAAGAGCAAATACCAACAGAAAGTTATAGTGTAAATGATAAAATAAAAGGATATGTAGTAGATGTAGTAAGAGGAAACAAAGGAAATCCACAAGTTATAATATCAAGAGCGTCAGGAGATTTTGTAAAAAAATTATTCCAATTAGAAATACCAGAAATATACGAAGGATTAATAGAGGTAAAAAGTGTAGCCAGAGACCCAGGAAATAGGTGTAAAGTAGCAGTAGCATCAGCAGATGAAAATATAGATCCAGTTGGTTCATGTGTTGGACAAAAAGGTGTAAGAATTCAAAATATAATAAATGAATTAGCAGGAGAAAAAATAGATGTTATTGAATGGAATGAAGACCCATCAATATTTATAGCATCAGCTCTATTACCAGCACAAGTAATGGCAGTTGATATTCAAGAAGAAGAAAAACAAGCAAGAGTAATAGTAAAAGATGACCAATTATCACTTGCAATAGGAAAAACTGGTCAAAACGCTAGACTAGCGGCAAGACTTACAGGGTGGAAAATAGATATAAAATCAGAAACACAATTTAGAGAAATGCTAGCAAATATGCAAGAAGATGAAGAAAATGAAGAACAAAGTGAAGAAGAATAGAATCTCAAGGGGGAAAATCTTTGAATATAAAAGCCAAGGGGGCATACCAGAAGAGAAAAGTACTAGGTATGCTTGGAATATCTGCTAAAGCAGGAAAAATAGTTTGCGGAAATGATGCAACAATTGAGGAGATAGGAAAGCATAGAGTAAAATTAGTAATTGTTGCAGAAAATGCGTCGGAAAGAACTAAGAAAAATATCAAAGGCATTTGTGACAAAAACAATATACCAATATTAGAATTTGGAGATATTGATGAAATAAGCCAAACTATAGGAAAAAGTAATAAAGCAATTATAGGAATAAAATCGAAGAGCTTATCAGAAGAAATTGAAAAGCTTATTAAAGAATTTGGGGGTGATTTGCTATATGGATAAAATAAAAATACATGAATTAGCAAAACAATTAGGGGTAGCAAGTAAAGAGATTGTATCAATAGCAAATGAATTAGGAGCAAATGTTAAAAACCATTTAAGCACTATTGATGAGCAAATGGTAAAAAAAATTAAAAATAAATTTAGTAAGGAAATGAAAAGTCAAAGTATGGATAATAAAGAGAAAAAAACAAATACACAAGAAAAGAAACAAGATGAAAATGCACCAGTAATCATCAGGAGAGCAGTAATAATTTCAGAAGAAGAGGAAAGTAATAAAGAAGATAATGTTACTGTTGAGAAAATTAAGAAAGAAGCTGGAAAAGTTGTAGAGAGAAAGAATAATAATTACAACATTGTATATAGAAATAAACCAACAAAACCTATGACAGTGAGTGAACTTTTTGGATTAAATAAAAAGAAAAAAGTGGATACAGTTACACAAGAAGAAGTAAAAAAAGAAGTAGATAAAACAGAAAAAATAAAATTAGTACCTGAAGTTAAAGAAGAGAAGAAAGAAATAGAGCCCCCAAAAGTTTCTGAAGAACATAAAGAAATTGTAACAAAGAAGACTACTGAAAATATTCATAAAAACATGAACAACGAGAAAAATTTTGAGAGAAATAATAGTAGAAATTATGCAAACAGAAACAATAGAAACTTTGATAAAAACAACAATGATAGAAGAAACCAAAGTAGTGGATTTAATAGAAATAACAATTACCAAGATCGAAACAATAACAATCAAAGCTATGGAAACAGGAACAATAGCAGAAATTTTGATAGAAATGGAAGCAATACTGGAAATAGATATCAAAATAATGGTTTCAATAGAAATAATAATTATAATAGGACCAATAATAATAACGGATTTAGAAATAATAGAGCACTTGATGAAAAAGGAATTGAAAAAAATATAAAAAATATCATGGAGACAGATTTTGGAGAAAAAGAAATTACTAGAGAGTATAATAAAAACAAGCAAAAAACAATTAAAACAGATGAGACAAAAGCTAAAAAGAATGCTAAATCAAGAAAAATCAATGGTAATGAAAACTTTGATAGTGGAAAACTAAAAGATTTAAAACAGACAAATAGATTATCAAACATGTTTGATGACCAAGAAGGCGGAATGCTAGATTATTACGATCTAAGTAAGAGAAGAGAGAAGAAAAACAAGAAGAAAAACAGTAATCAAGAAGAAAGAAACAAACAAAAAATCTTTGAGCTAACAGAAATAACAATACCAGAATCAATTACAGTAAAAGATTTAGCAGTAGAAATGAAAAAAACATCAGGAGACGTTATAAAAAAATTATTAAATTATGGAATAATGGCAACAATAAATAATGATATTGATTTTGATACAGCATTCTTAATAGCAGGAGAATTTGGAATAACAGCAAAGAAAAAAGAAATAATAACAGATGAGGAAATACTATTTGATGATACAGAAGATAAACCAGAAGAAATGATAACACGTCCACCAGTTATAGTAGTTATGGGTCATGTAGACCATGGTAAAACATCACTTCTAGACGCTATTAGACAAACTAATGTAATAGAAGGAGAAGCAGGTGGAATTACCCAAAAAATAGGTGCTTATAAAGTAATGGTTAATGGTAGAGAAATAACATTTTTAGACACGCCAGGACATGAAGCATTTACTGGAATGAGAGCAAGAGGAGCACAAGTAACAGATATTGCAATATTAGTAGTTGCAGCAAATGATGGAGTAATGCCTCAAACTGTTGAAGCCATAAACCACGCAAAATCAGCAGGAATTCCTATAATAGTTGCAATTAATAAAATTGATGTAGAAGGTGCTAATCCACAAAAAGTAAAAGAAGAATTAATGAAATATGAGTTAGTACCAGAAGAATGGGGAGGAAACACAGTATTTGTTGAAATTTCAGCAAAGAAAAGAATAAACATAGATGGATTACTAGAAATGGTATTATTAGTAGCAGATATGCAAGAATTAAAAGCAAACCCTAATAAACAATCTAAAGGTACTGTAATAGAAGCAAGACTAGACAAAACTAGAGGACCACTTGCAACAATGCTTGTACAACGTGGTACATTAGATACGGGTGACATGATAGTAGTTGGTTCTGTAATTGGTAAAATTAAAGCAATGACAAATGAATATGGAAAGAAAGTAAAGAAAGCTGGACCATCAACACCAGTAGAAGTTTTAGGATTAACAGAGGTACCAGAGGCAGGAGAAATTTTCTATGAAGTAGATGATGAAAAAACAGCAAAACACTTAATAGAAAAGAGAAAACGTCAAGCGAGAGAAAAATCAATAAATTCAATTTCAAAATTATCATTAAACGACTTATTTAGCCAAATTGAAAAAGGAAAGCTAAAAGAATTAAACTTAATAGTAAAAGCAGACTTACAAGGTTCAGTAGAAGCAGTACAATCAAGTTTAGAAAAGTTATCTAATGAAGAAGTAAAAGTAAAAGTAATACATGCAAACGTTGGTGGAGTAACAGAATCAGATGTAACCTTAGCAAAAGTTGCACATGCAATTATCATAGCATTTAATGTAAGACCAGAGCCACTAGCAAAAATAGCAGCAGAAAAAGAAGAAATTGAAATAAAGACATATTCAGTAATATACAATGCAATTGAAGATGTAAAAGATGCCATGACAGGAATGTTAGATCCAAAATTCGAAGAAAAAGTAATAGGAAATGCAGAAATTCGTCAAATATTCAAAGTAAGCTCATTAGGCTCAATTGCAGGATGTTATGTAACAAGTGGAAAAATAGAACGTCATGCAGGAGTAAGAGTAATAAGAGACAATGTAGTAATACATGAAGGAAAACTAGAATCGCTAAAAAGATTCAAAGACGACGTAAAAGAAGTAACAGAAGGATATGAATGCGGACTACAAATAGAAAAATATAATGATATTATAGAAGGAGATACATTAGAAATTTTCAAAATGGAAGAAACCAAAAAGAGTCTTGGTAAATAAGCGAATGAAATGTAGGGGCGCCCTTTGGGCGTCCGCCTCAAGAGGTCAATACATTCATAATTAATAAATTCTCGAAATTCTATCCCTCTCAATTTCGGAGAGAATGTAATAATTTCAATTACAGCGCCCTCTCGACAGGCTCGAGATTCCCTATAATTGAAATTATAACATTTTCTAACCTCAATTTCACTCAAATAATTTCTCAAATTTATTAATTATGAATGTAGTATAGATGCGTCTATATTTACAAAATATAATAAAATTTAACTATAATGAAAGGAAACAAACATGAATAAAAATTCAAATAGACTAGGTCGTATAGATGAGGAATTAAAAAAAGAAATAAGCAATATAATATCATATGACCTAAAAAACCCTAACATAACAGGGCTAATAAGTGTAACAAAAGCAAAAATTACGCCAGACTTAAAATATGCGCAAATATATGTTAGCATATTAAACTCAAAAGACACAAAAGAAACTTTATCAGCACTAAAAAAATCATCAGGATTTGTCAGAACAGAAGTTGCTAAAAGGATAAACCTAAGAATAACACCAGAAATAATATTTGTATTAGATGATTCAATAGAATATGGAGAAAGAATTGACAAAATTTTAAAAGAAATATTACCCGAGAAACCTAAAAACAAAGATGAATAAATATAGGGGCAAATGCCCCTTCTAAATATCATATAAAAGGAGAATAACAATGACATTAGATGACATAAAGAGAGAAATCGAAAATGCAAATACTATATTAATAGAAACCCATGAGACACCAGATGGAGATGCAATCGGAAGCAGTCTAGCAATGTACTTAGCCTTAAAAAGTATAGGAAAAGACGTAGACATAGTTATGCCAACGCATTCTAGAGTATTTAACTTTTTACCAAGTGCAAATGAAATAAAAACAGAAGGAAGAGACATAAAATATGATTTAGCAATAGCGTTAGACTGTACAGACACAAAGAGATTAAAAGGGTATGAGCCATATTTTGAAGAAGCAAAAACAACAATATGTATAGACCATCATGGAAGCAACAAAATGTTTGCAGATTTCAACTATGTAGATCCTGTTGCACCAGCATGTGCCCAAATCTTAATAATAGTATTAAGAAAATTGGGAATAGAAATAGACAAAGAAATTGGAACATGCATATTAACAGGAATAATAACAGATACTGGTGGATTTAAATATGATGGAGTAACAACCGAAACCTTTGAATTTGTAGCTGAATTATTAAGAAAAGGTGTAAAAGTATCTGATACATATAAAAGAGTATTACAAACAAAAAGTAAAGCAAACTTTTTACTTACAAAAAAGGTAATAGACAGAATGGAATTTTTAGAAGATGGAAAAATAACATTCACATATATAACAAAACAAGACATAGAAGAAGTTAATGCAGAAGAAGGAGACCATGAAGGATTAGTAGAATTTGGTAGAGATGTTGAAGGAGTTGAAGTTTCAATATTTTTAAGAGAAATAGAAGAAGGAGAATATAAGGCATCACTTCGTTCAAAAGACTATGTAAATGTATCAGATATATGTATAATGTTTGCAGGTGGAGGACATGAAAAAGCAGCAGGATGTACAATGAATATGACTTTAGAAGAAGCCAAAGAAAAGATGATCAGTCGTGTAAAAACATATCTAGAATAGTATTAAGGAAAAAACATGGATGGAATAATAATAATAAATAAAGAAAAAGAATATACCTCAAACGATGTAGTTCAAATAGTAAAACATACATTAAATGAAAAGGTAGGACATACAGGAACATTAGACCCTAATGCAACAGGGGTATTACCCATTTTAATAGGAAAAGGAACTAAAATATCCAAATACCTAGTAAATCATGATAAAATATATGAGGCTACTTTGCAATTAGGAATAAAAACAGACACTGCTGATGGAGAAGGTAAAGTTTTAGAAACTAGTAAAATAAATAAAAATATATTATTAGAAGAAAATATAAATAAAACTCTTAAATCATTTAAAGGTAAGCAAACTCAAATACCACCAATGTATTCAGCGATAAAAGTAAACGGAAAAAAATTATATGATTATGCAAGAAAAGGTGAGAAGATAGAAGTTCCGGTAAGGAACATAGAAATTTATAATTTAGAATTAAATAAAATTGATATTCAGAATAACCAAATAGAAATTAGAATTGAATGTTCAAAAGGTACATATATAAGAACTTTATGTGAAGATATAGCTAAAAAATTGGGAACAATTGGATATATGAAAGAACTTAATCGAATTCAAGTTGGAGAATTCAATATAAATGAATCCATAAAAATACAAGAATTAAAAAACAATAAAAATGATGTGAAATTTTTAAAAGAGAAAATAATAAGTATAGAAAAAGTATTAGAAAAAAAAGAAAAAATATCAATAAATAAAAAGCAATTAGATGTATTTTTAAATGGGGTAAAAATAAACTCTAACCATAAAGATGGAACATATAGGATATATGATGAAAAAGAAAAATTTATAGGAATAGGAATAATACAAAACAATAAATTAAAAAGAGATGTGATTTTATAAAATAATGATTTACAAGATGTCTAAAAATATGTTAAAATAATTAGAGATGTTATAAAATGGGAGACCAGAAAATATGGGAAATTTAAAAAATATTAAAGCTGTATTTTTAGATGTTGATGGAACACTCACAAATAGTACTAAACAAATAACAGAAGCAACAAGAATTCCAATAAAAGCTATAAAAAATAAAGGCATTTATGTTATATTATGTTCAGGAAGAAGCAATAGGGATGTATGTAAATATAGCAAAGACGTATGTGCCTCAGATTATACTATTTCATCAAATGGAGCGCAAATATATAATTGTAAAACCAATACTAATTTCTATAAAAATAGTATAGGATATAGTGAAATAGAGGAACTTTGGGAGTATTGTAATAAACACAACTTAGAATTAGTATTAAACATAGAAAACGGACAAATTGGAAATAATATATTTTGTAGTAATATGTACACAAATAGAACTATAATAAGAAATATAGAAGAAATGAAAAACGTAGATATTTTTCAAATTATAATTAATAGTAATAACTATTATGACATGAAAGAATGTGAAGGACATATTGCATTATATGAAAACTTAAAAATAGCAAATTATAGTAAAGATTATATAAACAAAGATATAAACTCAAAAGAACCATATTACATATTTATAAACAACAAATTTGTAGATAAAGGAACAGCAATAAATAGATTTTTAAAATCAATGAATATAAAAAAAGAAGAAACAATATGTTTTGGAGATAGAATTAATGATATAACAATGTTTAGAAACTGCGGAAACACAGTAGCAATGAAAAATGCAGATGAAGAATTAAAAAAAATTGCGGACTATATTACACTATCAAATGAAGAAGATGGAGTAGCAGACTTTTTAAAAAAATATATTTTATAAAAATTTCGAATTTTCCTTGTATTTTATTCATAGATATGATATAGTAAAATGAGTTTCAAAAAGGAAACAAAAAAAGAATTTATTTTAGAATATTTACCTTCTTTATTAGATTGGTTAAGTACGAAAAGTAATTCAAAACAGTTTTAAGAAGGAGGTTATATATATGGAAACAACATATGAAGACATAACTCTTAAATGCAGAGATTGTGGCGAAGAATTTGTGTTTACAGCAGGAGAACAACAATTTTATGCAGAAAAAGGTTTTACAAGCCAACCAGTAAGATGTCCAGCATGTAGAAAAGCTAGAAAACAACAAAACAATAATAGATAGAATATGAATTAGGAGAAGCGGGAAAAGTTGGTAAAACCAGACATTTCCCGCTTATGCTATTGCCCAACAACATTATTATAAACAATAATAAAAAAACATTGCATAAAAAAGAACGATGTGATAGTATAATTCTATTAAGTATCTCTAGACAAGAGAGAAAATAAGAAGGAGAGAGTAAAATGAGAAAGAAAATTATTTTAGTATTAATATCTTTAATACTTTTAGTATCTATATTAGGTACATTTTGTTTTGCAAAAGAAATTCAACCTAGAACATCAACAGAAGAAGGGATAATGCCAATATCTGAGACTGCACCAGAAGAAGATGGAACAATGCCAATATCTGAAACAGCTCCAGGAGATGATAGCAATTCAGGAGCAAATAACTTACAAAATTACGATATAACATATTCAGATTTATATGTATTTGAAGATGCAGACTATGAGATGGATAAACTAATTGACGGAAATGCTTATATTATTGTAAATGGAGATGTAAAATTTACGGGAGAAGTAAAAGGTTCTGTATTTATTTTTGCAAATGGAACAGTTGAAATTACAGAAGAAGCATATATAGCAAATTCATTATATATATTTGCACAAGAAGCAAAAATAAATGGGACAATATATGATATATATTGTGCTTCTGAAAAATTTGAGTTAATGGAAAAGGCATATATAGAAAGAGACGTTAAAATAGCTTCTTCTAATGTAAAATTAAGAGGAAAAGTTTATAGAGATGTATTTTTAACAGCAGATAATATTGATGTAAAAGATGAAGAAACATCATTATTAATAGGTGGAGACTTTAATTATACAAGTGGAAGAGAAATAGAAGGATTAAAAGATATCGTATTATATGGAGAAATAAACTTTAAATTAGAAGAAGAAGAGTCTTTTGAAATTCCATTAGCTGAAAAAATAAAAAACTATGCATTTAGTGCAGTTACTTCAATTATATATGCACTTGTAATATATTTTGTATTAAAATTATTATCACCAAGATTTACAGAAGCTATTACAAAAGATTTAAAAGAGAAATCAATAATTGCATTTGCAGTAGGATTAATAACTTGGGCAATAATCTTTATAGCATTTATAATGTCTATAATGTTGCTATTTACAGCAATAGGATTGCCAATAAGTATAATTGCATGGATGATAATGACTATAATAATATATATTAGTTCAGCGGTATTTTCAATCTCAATAACAGGAATTGCTAAAGATAAAATAGAAGCAGTAAAAAACAATAAAGTACTAGAAATATGTTTATTAATGGTAATAGCATTATGTGTATGGATATTACAAAAATTGCCATATATTGGTGGACTATCTAACTTTATTATAATTACAACAGGAATAGGATTAATAATAAGAAATATAATAGCTAAAAAAGAAATAGAAAAAACTAAGGAGCAACCTGTTATTGAAGAGTAGATTAATAACAAAATGTAATGAGGGTCTAGTAAAATACTAGGCTCTCATTACGTTAAGAAACATAAATTGGAAAAAGAAAGGTATAAATTCAGACAAAAATCCAATTGACAACAAAAAAATAAAATGATATATAATATATAGAAAGGAATGATTAAACAATGTCAAACATAAAAGTAAGATTTGAAAACAGTGGAATAGAAATGAGAAAAGTAGTAGAATATCAAGAAAAAGTAGAAGAAATAGACAAAGAGATTAGAAAAAACTCATCAAAACCAGAGGAATTTTTAGGCTGGTTAAACTTACCAACAAATTATGATAAAGAAGAATTTGAAAGAATAAAAAAAGCAGCAGAAGCAATAAGAAATAACTCAAAAGTTTTTATATGCATAGGAATAGGAGGCTCATACTTAGGTGCAAGAGCAGTTATTGAAGCTATAAAAAATGGATTTTACAATTCAAATTCAGATGAGCCACAAATACTATATGCAGGAAACAACCTAAGTTCAACATATATTGCAGAAATGATAGAAGCAATAGGAGATAAAGACATATCAATAAATGTAATATCAAAATCAGGAACAACAACAGAACCAGCTATTGCATTTAGAATATTTAGAGAATTTTTAGAAAATAAATATGGATTAGAAGAAGCAAGAAAAAGGATATATGTGACAACAGACAAAGAAAAAGGAGCATTAAAACAATTAGCAAATGACGAAGGATATGAAACATTTGTAGTTCCAGACAATATCGGAGGAAGATACTCTGTATTAACAGCAGTAGGGTTATTACCAATAGCAGTTGCAGGAATAGACATAGATGAACTAATGAATGGAGCAAGAATTGCACAAAACAAATACATAGAACCAAATTTAAAATATAATGAATGTTATCAATATGCAGTAACAAGAAATATCTTATATGATGAAGGGAAAGAAATTGAAATACTAGCAAACTATAATCCAAAATTACATTATTTTGTAGAATGGTGGAAGCAATTATTTGGAGAAAGTGAAGGAAAAGAAGAAAAAGGAATATTCCCAGCAGGAGTAGACTTTACAACAGACTTACACTCAATGGGACAATACATACAACAAGGACAAAGAAATCTAATGGAAACAGTAATAAATGTTGTAAATCCAGAAACAGATATAGAAATAAAACCAGATGAAGACAATTTAGATGGAATGAACTTTGTAGCAGGAAAAACAGTAGATTATGTGTGTAAAAAAGCAATGGAAGGAACAATAGAAGCACATGTAAATGGAGGAGTACCAAACATTATAATAGATATGGAAAAATTAGATGTAGCAACCATTGGAAACCTAATATACTTTTTTGAATTAGCATGTGCGATGTCAGGAAAAATACTAGGAGTAAATCCATTCAATCAACCAGGAGTAGAAGAATATAAGAAGAATATGTTTAGGTTACTTGGAAAGCCTGGATATTAGATTGAAAAATAATAGTATGAAAATAATTGTATGGGCGTCTGTTAAAAATCAAAATAAAATATAAAAATAATAGGGAGTCAAAGATGTTAACAATAAACATACTATGTGTAGGAAAAATCAAAGAAAACTATTTAAAAGAAGCTATAAATGAATACAGCAAAAGACTATCAAAATACTGTAATTTAAATATAATAGAGGTATTAGACGAGAAAGTTCCAGATAAAACAAGTGAAACAATAATAAAAAACATAAAAGACAAAGAAGCGCATAAAATGTTAACATACATAAAGAAAGATACATATTGTGTATCGTTAGACTTAAAAGGAAAACAAATAACATCAGAAGAATTTGCAAAAAGAATTGAGGAGATATCAAATATTAATAGCTCAATAACATTTATAATAGGAGGAACTCTAGGAATAGGAGAAGAAATACTAAACACATCAAAAGAAAAAATATGTTTCTCAAAAATGACATTCCCACATCAACTAATAAGAGTATTCTTACTAGAGCAAATATTTAGAGCATTCAAAATTTCTAATAATGAAACATATCATAGATAATTTAATAAATCATATTGCAAAAAAACTCGAAATATAATATACTAATTATATAATAAAACTGTATATAAAAGGGAGGAAAATAAAATGTTTTGCGAAAAATGTGGTACAAAATTACCAGACACAGCAGAATTCTGTACTAATTGTGGTACACGTATTTCAGACTCAAAAGAAACGCCAAAAGAAGAAGTAAAAAAAATAGTAGATAATGAAATCCAATTACAAGTAAAACCAACTTATAAGTTTGGATACATGGCATTACCATCATTATTAATTTACATTTTTATAATTGCAATCACATTACTTATATTTGGAAGTGTAGATTTAATAGTAGGTGGAGTAATTACATTTATTACAATCATAATATTTGGAAGTATTTGGGGAATACAAGTAGCAATCAATAATAAACAATACAAAAATTATACATATGATTTTTATAAAACAAAAGTAATCTATAAAGATAGCTTTTTAAATGTTTCAGAAAAAGAAGTAAAATACAAATATATAAGAGAAATAACAATGCGTCAAACATTTATCCAAAGATATTTTAATCTTGGAAATATTGTGTTATTTACTAATGCTGAAACAGGTTTCGGAAATGGTATTTTTATAAAAAATATAGAAAATGTACAAGAAATTTATAAGCAAATAAAAGAAATAACAAATGTATAAAGGAGAGATTATTGTGTTTTGTAAAAATTGTGGAGAAGAGATGAGTGATACAGCAAAGTTTTGCCCTAAGTGTGGGACAGAAAGAGCAGGAGTGCAGGAAACAAAAGAAGAAATAGTAGAAAACAACAATATAAAATTTCAAGTAAAACCCAAATTTAACATACCATATAAAATGTTAACTATTGTAGGAAGAGCAATATTATATATGATAATAATATGTTGTTGGCTTACAGATTTATATGAACTATGGGCTTTGTATCCTATAACATTTTTAATAACAATAGGTGTTATGGCGTTATATGTAATCATAAAACTTGCATTTGAAAAAATGCAATATGATGACTTAGAATATAATTTTTATGCTACAAAAGTAGAATACAAAGATGGGTTCTTAAACAAAGAAGAAAAAGAATTAAAATATAAATATGTTAGAGAAGTAACAATGAATCAAAACATATTTGAAAGACTGTTTAATATAGGAACAATAAAAATATTTACAAATGCTTCTAGTGGAGGTTATCCTAATACTAGAAGACACAATAATATGCAAGGAAAAAACGGAATATACATACACTGTGTTGAGAATGTAAAAGAGCAATATGAAACGATAAAACAAATTATTGATGAAGGAACACCAGAAGAATAAAATAAAGAGGCATAGCCTCTTTATTTTATTCTTTTATGTTACATTTAATTATAGGAATATGAACACCATGCCTGAAACAAATTATAAAAAATCACAATAATAGGGTAGAAATAAAAAATAATAAGTGATATAATAGCATACAAAGAAAAGGTGCTAAGAATATGAAAGTAATAAAATTAAATAAAATAATTTGTATAATAATTCTAGTAATAATTCTAGTAATATTTATATATGCTCTAATAAAACCAAATAATACGAAAACAAAATCAGCAGATAAGCTAAGTGTTGTTTGCACGTCCTTTGTTGGATATGACTTTGTAAAAGCAATTACAAAAGACAGTAACAATATAGAAATAACCTATTTATTAGACTCAGGAGTAGATGCACATAACTTTGAACCAACAGCAAGTCAAATAATAGCAATTCAGCAATCAGATTTATTTGTATATAATGGTGGAGAAATGGAGAACTGGACAGAACAAGTCATACCTACAATGGACTTATCAAATACAAAACTAATAAAACTAATGGACACTGTAGAATTATATAAAGAAGAGCATATAGCAGGAGTAGAAGAAGAGGAAGAACACGAAGAACTGGCATGGGATGAACATGTCTGGACTTCACCTAAAAATGCAATAAAAATGTTAGAGAGTTTAGAACTAGGATTAGAAGAAATTGATAATAAGGAAAAAGATATATTTAGACAAAATACCAATAATTATAAAAAACAAATAGAAAAACTAGACGAAGATATATGGGATATAGTAGAAAATGCCAAAAGAAAAAGATTAGTATTTGGAGACAGAATGCCAATAAGATATTTTTTAGAAGAATTCGGACTAAAAGCCAGTGGAGCATTTAATGGTTGTAGTACAGAAACAGAACCTAGTACAAAAACTTTAGCATATTTAATTAATCTAATAAAAGAAGAAAACATACCAGTAGTATTATACATAGAAAATGGGAACTCAAAAGTTGCAAACATAATTTCAAAAGAAACAGGAGCAAAAGCAATGCAAATACAAACATTACACTCAATATCCAATTATGACTATAAAAATGGAGAAACATATGTAACATTAATGAATAGAAACTTAGAGGTATTAAAGAATGCATTACAGTAATATAATTATATAGGAGCAAGTTAGAAGAAAGGGATGAAATTAAATATGAAAAAAGTATCAACTATTATAATAAGTATAATCATAATAGTTATAATTGGTGTAACAGGAATTTGTATATGGATGTATAATGAAGAACAAGAAAACAAAAGAATAGATGCAGAAGCGGTTACATTAAAAGAAAATCTAACAATCGAATTTGGAAAAGAAGCAAAAGTATCGGACTTTCTAGAAAATCTTAATGGTGAACTAATTAATGATTATAAAATAGACACAGAAAAATTAGGAGAAATACAAGTATCATTTGATTTTATAAACATAAAAAATAAAAAGAGAACAGCCACATTTAATATAAAAACAACAGATGTAACAGCACCTAAAATATTCAGTGGAGCCTCATATACAGTAAAAAAAGGCTCTAATAAAAACTTAACAGAAGTATTAATAAGTGGAGACGATATAGACGATAATCCTAAAAGAGAAATTGTAGGAGAATATGATTTTAACACGGTAGGAGACTATAAATTAACATATGTTGTAACAGATTCAAGTGGAAATCAAGCCAAAAAAGACTTTACACTACATGTAATAGAAGAACAAACAACAACTCCAACGCAACCACCAACACCAAAAGAGCCTATTTACTTTAACGACATTTTAGACAATTACAAGAACGAAAAAACAAAAATAGGAATAGATGTATCAAAATGGCAAGGAGAAATAGACTGGGAAAAAGTAAAAAATGCAGGAGCAGAATTTGTAATAATAAGGATGGGCTATCAAACAGACTATGATGGAGAAAACGTAATAGATCCATATTTTATAGCAAATATAGAAGGAGCAAAAAGAGTAGGATTACCAGTAGGGATATATTATTACTCATATGCAAAAAACATAAAACAAGCAAAAGAACAAGCAGAATGGGTAAAAGAGCAAATAAAACAATATGAAATAGAATTACCAATAGCCTTTGACTGGGAAAGTTGGAACTCATTTAATAAAGCAGGAATGAGTTTTTATACAATAAACAAAGCAGCAAATGTATTTTTAGACACACTAGTAGAAAACGGATACAAAGGACTCTTATACAGCAGTAAAAACTACTTAGAAAAAATATGGTATCCAACAGAACATGATACCTGGTTAGCACATTATACAAGTCAAACCAATTACCAAGGGAAATATTCAATATGGCAAATGTGTGACACTGGACGAATAGATGGAATAAATACAAATGTAGATGTAGACATTATGTATATGGAGGAATAAAAAGCGTGGAAAATTTATGAAATAAATTTTACAAGCATTTCTATACAGAAGAATAAAAGGAAAAGTAAAATAAGAAAAAGCGTGGAAAATTTATGAAATAAATTTTACTTGTAGGGGCACCACTGTGCCCTTATATAATAAAACAATAAATAAAGAAAGGAATGAAACAAAAAATGGAAAAAAAGAAAATAGGAATAATATTTGGAGGAAAAAGTCCAGAATATGATGTATCATTAGAATCAGCATACAGTGTAATAACAAATATAAACAAAGAAAAATACGATATAACATTAATAGGAATAACAAAACAAGGGAACTGGTATAAATATGAGGGAGAAATAGAAAACATAAAAAATAATACCTGGGAGAAAGAAGGAAAATGTACAAAAACATTTATTTCAACAAATCCAGACGATAAAGGAATAATAGAAATAGAAAACAATAATAAATTAATAAAATTAGATGCAATATTCCCAGTGCTACATGGTTCAAATGGAGAAGACGGAACAGTACAAGGACTTATTGCACTATCAGGAATACCACTAATAGGATGTGATATACTTTCATCTAGTCTATGCATGGACAAACACTTATCACATAAACTAGTAGAAAGTTATGGAATAAAAGTAGCGAAAAGTATAGTTATAAACGATAAAGCAAAGCAAAAAGAAATAGAAGAGAAGCTAAAACAATTGAAATATCCGCTATTTGTAAAACCAATGAGAGCAGGTTCTTCATTTGGAATAACAAAAGTAGAAAGCGAAAATGAAATAGAAGGAGCAATAAAAGAAGCACTAAAATATGACACAGAAATAATAATAGAAGAGAACATAGAAGGAATAGAAATAGGATGTGCAATATTAGGAAATGAAGAATTAACAGTAGGGGAAATAGACGAAATAGAATTAAGCAAAGGATTTTTCAACTACACAGAAAAATACACACTAAAAACATCAAAAATACATGTACCAGCGAGAATAGAAAAAAGTATTTCAGACGAAGCAAAAGAAACTGCAAAAAAAATATATAAAATATTAAAATGTAAAGACTTTGCAAGAGTAGACATGTTTTTAACACCAAAAGGAGAAATATATTTCAACGAAATCAATACTATACCAGGATTTACATCACATAGTAGATATCCTAGTATGATGAAACAAGTAGGAATAAACTTTGAACAATTATTGGATAAATTAATTGAATTAGAAATTAGAAGCTAGAAATTAGCGATGTATTGGCACAGTGCACTGTGCTTTGACAAGAGAGATATAAAATAAAAGAAGGTAAGAAAAATGGAAGAAGAACTTGCAAAGCGAGATAGAGCATGGATAGAAATAAATTTAGAAAACTTAGAAAACAATATAAAAGAAATAAAAAGTGTAATACCAGAAACATGTAAAATAATGGCAATAGTAAAAGCAAATGCATATGGGCATGGAATGATAGAAGTAGCCAAAAAGCTAGACGAAATAGGAATAGAGGATTTCGCAGTGGCAACACTATCAGAAGGAATTAAATTAAGAAAAAATAACATAACAGGGAATATATTGATATTAGGTTATACAGACATAAACGAAATAGAAAATATAATTAAATATGACTTAATCCAAACAATAGTAGACTATGAATACGCAAAAAAGATAGAGCAAATGAAATTAGAAAAAAAATTAAAAGTACATATAAAAATAAACACAGGAATGAACCGAATAGGAGAAAGTTATAAAAATATAGAAAATCTAATAAATATATATAAAATGAAAAACACTGAAATATTAGGAACATTTAGTCATCTATGTGTATCAGATAGCACAAAAAAAGATGATATAGAATTCACAAATATGCAAATTAATAATTTCTTTAAATGTATAGATAAAATAAAAAGTTTAGGATATGATACAGGAAAGATACATATACAAGCAAGTTATGGAATATTAAACTATACGAATGTAAACTGTGATTTTGTGCGTCCAGGAATTATCATGTATGGAATTTATAATGAAGATGAACCAAAGATAAAACTTAACTTAAAACCAGTTCTAACATTAAAAGCAAGAATAACAAGTATTAAAGAAATTGAAGAACAAGAAAGTGTAAGTTATGGAAGAACATTTATAGCAAATACTAACAAAAAAATTGCTACAGTTTCAATAGGATATGCAGATGGCTTCCCTAGAAATTTAAGCAACAAAAATGTAAAAGTAATGGTAAATGGGGAATATGCAGAAATAATAGGAAGAATATGTATGGATCAATTAATAATAGACGTATCAAAAATAGAGGGAATTCATCAAGGGGATATAGTTACTCTAATAGGAGAGCAAAAAGAAATATCAGCAGAAACAATTGCAAACAAAGCAGAAACAATTACAAATGAACTATTATGTAGACTAGGAGACAGATTAGGAAGAAAAGTAAAACAACAATAATAAAAAAATGGAGGAAACAAAATTGGAAAAAGAAGAAAATATATTAGGAAGTGAAAAAATACAAAAATTAATTATAAAATTCTCAATCCCTTGTATAATATCACTATTAGTAAATGCATTATACAATATTGTAGACCAAATATTTATTGGTTGGGGAGTAGATTATTTAGCAAATGGAGCAACAAATGTAGTATTCCCATTAACAATGATATGTTTAGCATTTTCTCTAATGATTGGAGATGGTGCATCAGCTTATTTAAGTCTAAAATTGGGAGAAAAGAAAAAAGACGAAGCAGGAAAAGGTGTAGGAAATGCAATTACATCATCTATAATAATAGCAATTATATTTTGCTTATTTACATTAATATTTTTATCACCATTATTAAATATGTTTGGATGTACAGATGCATTAAGAGACTATGCTATTGGATATGGAAGAATAATAGCAATAGGGTTACCATTTATGATGATAGGAACTACACTAAACTCAATAATAAGAGCAGATGGAGACCCTAAATATGCAATGACATCTATGGTACTAGGTGCAGTTATAAACATTATACTAGACCCAATTTTCATATTTGCATTTAAAATGGGGATAGAAGGGGCAGCAATAGCAACAGCATTAAGTCAATTCATAACATTTGCACTAAATATTATGTACATAAAAAAATTCAAATCAGTAACATTAACAAAAGAAACATTCAAAGTTAAATTTAATGTATTAAAAAGAATATCAACATTAGGAATAAGTAGTTTTGTAACACAAATGAGTTTTGTAGTTGTTATGGCATTTGAAAACAATTTACTTGCAAAATATGGAGCACAATCAAAATATGGTTCAGAAATACCAATAACAGTTTTAGGCATTGTTATGAAAATAAGTCAAATATTAAATAGTATAATAATTGGAATTGCAGCAGGTTCACAACCAATTTTTGGATACAATTATGGAGCAAGAAAATTTGATAGAGTAAAACAAACATTAAAATTAGTATTAGGATTAAGTGTAATAATAAGTACTATTGCATTTATACTGTTCCAAGCAATACCAGATAAATTAATTGCCATATTTGGTAGTGGTGATGAACTATACATGGACTTTGCATGTTTATCATTTAGAACATATTTACTACTATGTATTTGTAATGGAATACAAATACCAGCAGGAATATTCTTCCAAGCAATAGGAAAAAGTGTAAAAAGTGTAATTTTATCATTATCAAGACAAATTGCATTTTTAATACCATCAATGATAATATTAAGTAGTATGTTTGGAATTATGGGAGTTCTATATTCAGGACCTGTAGCAGATGGAATAGCATTTGTGCTTGCAGTAGTATTGATAGCTTTAGAGGTAAAAAATTTAAGTAAAGAAACATCAAAAAGTAATGCACTAGAAGATGATACAAGTACAGATAAAAAATTAGAAGAACATATTGTAATAACAATATCAAGAGAATATGGCTCTGGTGGAAGATATATAGGAAGATTAATTGCAGACAAACTAGGAATAAAATTATATGATAAAGAATTCATAAAAAAAGTAGCAGAAGAAACTGGATTATCAGAAGAATATATAGAAAATCATGAACAGAAAAGAGAAATACTAGAAAATTTAAACAATGGATATTACTTTGGATTAAACTATTCAGACGAACTATTTATAAAAGAATCAGAAGTAATAAAACAAATTGCAGAAAAGGAATCTTGTGTAATTATAGGTAGATGTGCAGATTTCATATTAAAAGATAGAGAAGATGTAATAAAAGTATTTATATATAGTGATATGAAAGATAAAATAAAAAGAGTTAAAGAGATTTATGGAATTGAAAACGCAAAAAAAGAAATACAAAAAGTAAATAAATTAAGAGCAAATCATTATAAACACTATACAGAAAAAGAATGGAGCAATAACGAAAACTATGATATATCAATAAATAGTGAAACTCTAGGAGTAGAAAAAACAGCAGACCTAATTTGTGGAATAGTAAAGCAGAAAGAAAATAAAGTTATAGAGAATGTGTAATTTAATGATTGTATATAAAAATTTTAAGGAAGAAGGATGATATTATGACAATCGAAGAAATGCAAAAAAATGGTACTCAAGATGCAAAAAAAGAGCAATATGGGAGAGATTAAAAACTTAGACTGACTACCCAGTCTAATTCAAATTTTATCTTTATATGATATAAATAGAATAGATAGAAAGTTTGGGGTTAATATGGAAAATAGAAAATTATTTGAAGCCAAAGAATTTAAAAGTGTCAAAGAGATAATTTATGAATCAGCTAAGAAATACAATGAAAAAACAGCATTTGTAATAAAACACCAAGAAAATAAAAAAGTAACTTATGAAAATATTTCATATAAAGGATTATTAGAAGACATAAATAAACTAGGAACCATGCTTTATGAAAAAGGGTTTAAAGGAAAAAGGATAGCTGTTATTGGAAAAAACAGATATGAATGGGCATTAGCACATTTGTCAAACTTACTTGGGGGAATAGTATCTGTACCATTAGACAAAGATTTACAATATGATGAACTTGAAAACTCATTAATTAGAAGTAAAGCAGAATGTATAATTTTTGATGAAAAACTAACAGAGAAAATGCTAGAAATAAAAGAAAAAAATAAAACATGCTTAAAAGAATACATATGTATGGGAGAAATAGAAGGCTTCGAATCTGTAAAAAAACTTATAAATGATGGAGATAAATTATTACAGGAAGGAAAAAAAGACTATATAAATGCACAAATAGATGAAAATGCAATGAATATATTATTATTTACATCAGGAACAACATCAAAATCAAAAGCAGTAATGATATCCCAAAGAAATGTAGCTTCAAATATATATGCAATGCAATGTGTAGAAGATATTAGGGAAACAGATACAAATATTGCATTTTTGCCATTCCATCATATATTTGGTTCAACAGGAATGTTAATGATGTTAGCAACAGGAGTGAAAACTGTATTTCCAGATGGGTTAAGATATATTAAGCAAAATTTAAATGAATATAAAGTAACTTTATTTATTGGAGTACCTTTATTAGTAGAAGCAATATATAAAACGATAATGAAAGAAATAGAAAAACAAGGAAAAACAAAATTAATAAAGAATGCAATGAAAATAAGTAATTTTTTACTAAAATTCCATATTGACATAAGAAGAAAATTATTCAAACCAGTAATAGAAGCATTAGGAGGAGAATTAAGATTTGTTATATCTGGAGGTGCACCAGCAGACCCAGAAATATCAAAAGGATTTAATAACTTAGGAATAAAAACAGTACAAGGCTATGGTCTAACAGAGACATCACCAGTAATAGCAGCAGAAGATAATAAACACATGAAAAATGGTTCAGTAGGATTACCAATGATTAATGTAACTATGGAAATTGCAAACAAAGATGAAAACGGTATAGGAGAAATAAGAGTAAAAGGACCAAATGTAATGTTAGGATATTATGAAATGCCAGAAGAGACAGAAAGTGTATTAAAAGATGGGTGGTTCTATACAGGAGATTTAGGCTATATAGATGAAAAAGGATATTTGATTATAACAGGTAGAAATAAAAATATGATAGTTCTAAAAAATGGAAAAAAAGTTTTTCCAGAAGAACTAGAAACTTTAATAAATAGAATAGAATTAGTAGAAGAATGTTTTGTTTTTGGTTTACCAGATGAAAATGATAAAAATGATGTAAAATTATCAGTAAAAATTGTATATAGTAAAGAAGTTGCACAAGAAAAATATAAAGATAAATCCGAAAATGAATTATTTAAAATTATTTGGGATGAAATAAAAAAATTAAATACTACTTTTCCTAGATATAAACATATTCAAAATATGATTTTAAGTAGTGAGGAATTGATTAAGACTACAACTAAAAAAATTAAACGTCAAGAAGAGATGAAAAGAATCATTAATAATTCTTTTCCGACTTAATATATGAAAACTTAAACTCAATAAATGAAAAATAACTTTAATACAACGGAGGGAAATATATAAAAAATGGATAAGCGAATATACGACCATTTAGAAATAACAGATTTAAAAGATATGTTAAATAAAACTAAAAAATTATATGGAGAAAAGCCAGCCTATAAAATAAAAATAGAAAATGGAAAATATGAAATTTTTACACACAATGAAATAAGAGAAATGATAGATGCTCTAGGAACCTCTCTAATAAACTTGGGATTAAAAGGAAAAAGAATAGCCGTAATTGGGGAAAACAGGTATGAATGGGAAATTGCATATTTATCAATAGTTTGTGGAACTGGGATAGTTGTGCCATTAGATAAATCATTGCCAGAAAATGAATTAAAAGAATTAATAGAAAGGTCAGAAATAGAAGCTATTTTTTACTCAAAAAAATATGAAGAAAGCATAAAAAGGATAAGATATAGTCATAAAAATAAACTTAAACATCTAATAGCAATGGATTTAAATTCACACTCAGAGGGAATTTACTCACAAAAAGAGCTAATAGAAACAGGCAAAAAGCTTATAGACAAAGGAAACAGAGAATTCATTAATGCAGAAATAAATGCAGAAGAAATGAGTATAATGCTATTTACATCTGGAACAACATCAAAATCAAAAGTAGTAGCATTATCTCATAAAAATATATGTTCAAACTTAATGGATATTGGAAGCATTATAGATGTTACATCAGAAGACGTCCTACTTTCAATATTACCTATACATCATGTATTTGAATGTACAGTAGGATTTTTATTTTCGCTATATAAAGGAGCTCAAACAGTATTTTGTGATGGATTAAGGCATGTAGTAGAAAACTTAAAAGAATATAATGTAACAGTAATGGCATGTGTTCCAGCAATATATGAAAGAATCTTTATGAATATTAAAAAGCAAATAGAAAGACAAGGGAAGCTAGAAGAAATATTAGAGAACGAAGAAAAATATAAAAATGCTTCTATGGAACAAAGAAAAGAAGTATTTAAAGAAATACATAATATGATTGGTGGAAAAGTAAAATTATTCATAAGTGGAGCAGCAGCTTTAGACCCAAAAATAGAAGAAAAATATAGACTACTTGGAATAAATATAGTACAAGGATATGGTCTAACAGAAACCTCTCCAGTTGTAGCAATTGGAACAAATAAATATTATAAAACAGGTTCAATAGGAAAAACAGTACCAAGTGTTGAAGCAAAAATAGTAAATGCAAATGATGAAGGTATAGGAGAGCTTATTGTAAGAGGACCAAGCATTATGTTAGGATATTTTAACAATAAAAAAGCAACAAATGAAGCTATAAAGGATGAATGGTTCTATACAGGGGACTTAGCTAGAATAGATGAAGAAGGGTATATATACATTTGCGGAAGAAAGAAAAGTGTAATAGTACTAAAAAATGGTAAAAATATATTCCCAGAAGAAATGGAAAACCTAGTAAACAAAATAGAAGGTGTAGAAGAATCATTTGTATTCGGTAAAAAGCAATCAGAAGATAAAAATGACATAAAAATAAATGTAAAGATAGTATTTAATAGAGAAATAATAAAAGATGTTTACAAAGTAGAAGCAGATGAAGAAATACATGATGTTTTAGCAAGCAAGATAAAGGAAATAAACAAAACAATGCCAAAATACAAAGCAATAAAAGGAATAATATTAACAGAAGAACCACTAATAAAAACAACAACAAATAAAATAAAAAGGCAGGACAATTTAGATGCAATTGAAAAAGTTAAAAACTAATTTTTTAGGAAGAAACATAATTTATTATAAAGAAATAGACTCAACCCAAAGTGAAATCTGGAGATTAATACAAAATAAAGCTATAACAAATGGAACATTAGTAATAGCAGAAATACAAACAAAAGGAAAAGGAACTCATGGAAGAATATGGCATACAGACGAAAAAGGAAATATAGCATTTTCATTCTTCATACAAATGGATTGTAATATAAAAAAATTAGAAGGAATAACAATAGAAATAGCAAAAATAATAAATAAAATTATAGAAGAACAATATAACTTAAAACTAGAAATAAAAGAACCAAATGATATAATATATAGAAACAAAAAGATAGGTGGAATTTTAACAGAAACAAAAATAATTTCAGAAAATGTGAAATATCTAGTAGTTGGAATTGGAATAAACACTAAAAAACAAAACTTTAGTAAAGACATAGAAAATATAGCAACATCAATAAAAAGGGAATTTAATATAGACATAAATATAGAAGAATTTATCACAGAATTCTGTAACAGATTCGAAGGTATTATAATACAAAGACAATCAAATTAAGAAATATCTTAAAATAATATATGAAAGGATTGAATATTAGATGAAAATCGGATTTTTATTCCCAGGTCAAGGCTCTCAGAATGTAGGAATGGGAAAAGACATATATGAAAAATATGAAGCAGTAAAAAAAATATATAACAAAGTACAAGAACTGACAGGCATAGATATTGCCCAAATATCATTTGAAGGACCAGAAGAAAAACTAAATGAAACAAAATACACACAACTTGCAATATTAACAATGAGCTTAGCAATTTTAGAAATACTAAAAAGCAATAATATAGTAGCAGAAATGTCAGCTGGACTAAGTCTTGGAGAATATACAGCAATAATAAATTCAGGATCAATATCATTTGAAGAAGGAGTTAAACTTGTTCAAAAAAGGGGAGAATACATGCAAAATCTTCTACCAAAAGGAAATTGGCAAATGTCAGCAATAATGGGTCTAACAGATGAACAAGTAGAAGATGTCTGTAAAAAAGTAAAATCAGGATTTGTAGTACCAGCAAATTATAACTGTGTAGGGCAAGTTGCAATATCAGGGGAAAAAGAGGGAATAGAAGAAGCAGGAAATATAGCAAAAGAAATGGGAGCCAAAAAAGTAATACCATTAAAAACAGCAGGTCCATTTCATACCGAAAAATTAATAGAAAGTTCACACGCTTTAAGAAAAGAACTAGAAAAAATAACAATAAACAATTTTAAAGCACAAGTTATAAAAAACATAGATGGAGAAATATATAAAGATACAGATGATGTAAAAGACATTTTGGAAAAACATATAATAAATCCAGTAAGATTTTCAAAAACAATACAAAATATGCTAGAAAATGGAATAGACACATTTATAGAAATAGGACCAGGTAAAGCACTATCAGGCTTTGTAAAAAGGACACCAACAGATAAAGAAATAAAAATTTTGAATATTAATAACATAGAGAGTTTAAAAAATACTATGAATTTACTATAAAATAATTAATGAATTAATTATTTCTATATTGTACTATAAAATAATAAAATGGAGGGAAGAAATGAACAAAACCGCATTAATTACAGGAGCCACAAGAGGCATAGGAAAACAGATAGCCTTAACATTAGCGCAAAATGGCTATGATATAGCAATAAATTATAGAACAGAAAATGATGCATTAAAAGAAACAAAAAAACAAATAGAAGAAAAAGGGGTAAAATGTTTAACAGTACAAGGAGATGTATCAAATTTTGAAGACTGTGAAAAATTTGTAAAAGAAATCATAGAAGAATATGGAAAAATAGATGTATTAGTAAACAATGCAGGAATTACAAAAGATACGCTATTAATGAGAATGAAAAAAGAAGACTTTGAAGACGTAATAGATACTAACTTAGTAGGAACATTTAATGTAACTAAAAATGTAATTAGTCATATGATGAAAGCACGTTCAGGAAGAATAATAAATATATCATCTGTTGTAGGAGTAGCAGGAAATGCTGGTCAAACAAACTATTCAGCGTCAAAAGCAGGGATGATAGGATTTACAAAAAGTTTAGCAAAAGAGGTGGCATCAAGAGGAATATTAGTAAATGCAGTAGCACCAGGATTTATAGAAACTGGGATGACCGATGTATTAAAAGACGAAATAAAAGAAGAAATTGCAAAATCTATTCCTCTAAAAAGAATGGGCAAAACAGAGGATGTTGCAAATATTGTAAAATTCTTAGTCTCAGAGGAGAGTTCATACATAACAGGGCAAGTTATTAATGTAGATGGTGGTATGCTTATGTAAGGAACTACGTCCCTAGCCTTGGTAATACAAAGACTAGAGACGTAGGTTGGTCATGAGATACGAAAATAGACCCAATAAAGATCATTATCTAGTCCATAATTAGTAATTGTAATATTAGCTACATAATTTATAATAGACAAATTAAGCTCAATATTGGATTCTATGTAAAAATCACAAGATAAAGACTCGAGCCAAATAACTTGACTTATAAATTGAGCTAATTCCCAAATTCCAGTCTCACAGTGTTTACATTTACATGCATGCCTAACTTTTAAGGCTCGTTTGATTAATCTCCGTATCTTAAGATATTTTACCATTATGCATACCTCCTTGTGGTTTTTTATGTCAATATTATATCATAAATTAAAAATAAATTCAATAGAAAGGAAAATAAAAAAATGGAAAAAAGAGTTGTAATTACAGGACTTGGAGCAATAACTCCAATAGGAAAAGATGCTAATGAAACATGGAAGGGAATAGAAAACAAAGAATGTGGTATTGACAAAATCACATTATTTGATACAGATAATTTTAAGACAAAACTAGCAGGAGAAATAAAAGAATATGACCCTTTAGAATACTTTGAGCAAAAACAAGCAAAAAGATTTGATAAATCATCACAATTTGCAGTAATAGCAGCAAGAGAAGCAGTAAAAAATAGTGGTATCACAGAAGAAAATACAAATTATGAAAGAGTGGGAGTTTTTGTAAGTTCAGGAATAGCAGGATTAAAAACAATACAAGAACAATGTGAAACAAACTATGTAAAAGGAAACAATAGAGTATCTCCAATGTTCATTCCAATGGCAATAGCAAACATGCCAGCAGGAAATATTGCAATAGAATTTGGTTTCAAAGGAGAATCCATCTCAATAGTAACTGCATGTGCTTCATCAACACATGCAATAGGAGAAGCATATAAAACTATAAAACAAGGATATGAAGATGTAATAATAGCAGGAGGAACAGAAGCCTCAATCTGTTCTATTGGAATAGCAGGATTTGAAAACATGAAAGCATTGTGTACATCAGAATATAAAAACAGAGCAAGTATTCCATTTGACAAAGAAAGAAGCGGATTTGTAATGGGAGAAGGTGCAGGAATAGTAGTACTTGAAGAATTAGAACATGCTAAAAAAAGAGGAGCAAAAATATATGCAGAACTAATCGGATTTGGAAGCACAACAGACGCATATCACATAACATCACCTAACCCAAATGGAGAAGGTGGAGCAAAAGCAATGATAAGAGCAATAGAAGATGCTGGTATCAAACCAGAAGATATTGATTATATAAATGCACATGGAACATCAACACATTTAAATGATTCTACAGAAACACTAGCAATAAAAACAGCATTAGGAGAAGCAAGTAAAAAAGTAAAAGTAAGTTCAACAAAAGGAAACATTGGGCATTTATTAGGAGCAGCAGGAGGAGTAGAAGCAGTAATCTGTGTAAAAGCAATAGAAAATGGAATAGTACCACCAACAATAAATTATAAAGAAAAAGATGAGGAATGTGATTTAGATATAGTACCAAATGAGCCAAGAAAGGAAAAATTAAATATTGTAATGTCAAATTCTCTAGGATTTGGAGGGCATAATGCATCAATTATAATTAAGAATTATAAAGAATAAAACGTAAATTAAAATATGTGTGGTAATTATATTAATTTTTCTAGCGAACTCAAAAGGCCCCGTAATGTGCGAAAGAAACACAATATTATAATAGAAAGGAAAGATAGAAAATGGAATATGAAAAAATAAAACAATTAATGGAAGACATGGGAAATTCGAAATTAACAGATATAGATATAGAATTCCCAGACGGAACAAAAATCAGTATGAAGAAACAAAATTCACTCAGTGCAAATCGCCTGCAAAACGAACCAAAGGATATATCTTTAAATGAAAATTTTGTAGAACAAAATACACTAATTGAAAATACAACAAAAATAGAAACAAAACAATATGAAGGAAACATAGTAAAATCTCCAATGGTTGGAACTTTTTACATAAAACCATCTCCAACCTCTGATCCTTATGTACAAATAGGAAAAGAAGTAACAAAAGGAGAAACACTTTGTATTATAGAAGCAATGAAATTAATGAATGAAATAGAATCAGAATTCTCTGGAAAAATTACAGAAATTTTAGTAAAAGACGGAGATACAGTTGAATATGGTACACCATTGTTTATCATAAAATAAAAAAGCCCCCATGGAGGCAGGCTTGTTACCAGTTAGTTTACGAGAAAAGGCGGAGAAACTTTCACCTCTTTGCCGACTAGTTTACACACAGCTTTTTCAAAATCCTCAAAATCTTTAAGAGTGCGAATTTTTGTTTCCCATTCTAATTCACCTTTTCCTGTGGAAACAATTTTTTCATCAACAATCTGCGTGTAAGAAAATAAATATTTCATCTTATTACCTCCATAATGGGTGTGGTCAAAAACTGACCACTGATTAAAAAGTTTCGTTAATTTTATTATACAACTATTATATTAAAATGTCAATTTGAGAGAAAATACATTGTAAGAAGGAGAAGGTTATGTTAAATAAAGAAGAAATAAAAAAGATAATTCCACAAAGAGAACCATTTTTAATGATAGACGAAATAGAAGAATACAAACCAGGAGAAAGTGCTATTGGATATAAAAATGTAGACGAAAGCGAATGGTATTTTAAAGGACACTTTCCAGGAAATCCAATAATGCCTGGAGTATTAATAGCAGAAAGCCTAGCACAAACTGGCGCAATAGCAATTTTATCAATGGAAGAAAACAAAGGAAAAAATGCTTTATTTGGAGGAATTGACAAAATGAAATTCAAAAAGATGGTAACTCCAGGAGATAGATTAAAACTGGAAGTAAAAATAATAAAAAGAAAAGGACCAATAGGAGTAGGAGAAGCTATTGCAACAGTAGAGGATAAGGTTGTGGCTAAGGGTGAATTAACCTTTGCAATCGTGTAGGGGCGGACGAAATGAGAAAGAATATCAAAAGGAGAGAATCTATTTTCTTATTTTGATATTCTTGCGAATGAGTCATGGAAAATTCGAAGGTGCAGTAAAATTTGCCGTGCAAATTTTCCAAGCTCCGCCGAATTTTACTGGGTGTAGTCGCCCGCCCTTCAGAGAAATGCCCCAAAATAAATCGTAGAAGACATTTAAATTATTAATGATGTAGAGGCACATTGCATGTGCCCGTTAGAAAGAGATAAATTCAAAAAGGGCACGTGCAACGTGCCCCTACTAAAACATCAATATGAAAAGGAGATAGAAAATGAACAAAATATTAATTGCAAATAGAGGAGAAATTGCAGTCAGAATAATAAGAGCATGTAAAGAAATGAACATAAAAACAGTAGCAATTTATTCAGAAGCAGATAAAAATGCCTTACATACTCGTCTAGCAGACGAGTCAATATGTATAGGACCAGCAGAACCACAAAAAAGCTATTTAAATATAAAAAATATAATAGAAGCTGCATACATAACAGGAGCAGATAGCATCCATCCAGGATTTGGTTTCTTATCTGAAAATGCTCAATTTGCAAAAATATGTGAAGAATCCAATATAAAATTTATAGGACCTAGTTCAAAAGTTATAGATTTACTAGGAAACAAATCAAACAGTAAAGAACTAATGAAAGAAGCAGGTGTTCCAGTTATACCAGGTTCAGACGGTAGTGTAAAAGGATTAAAAGATGCAGTAGTAATAGCAGAAAAAATAGGTTATCCAGTTATGCTAAAAGCAGCAGCAGGTGGTGGAGGAAAAGGAATAAGAATAGCAAATAATAAAGATGAACTAGAAACAAATTATAATATTGTAAAACAAGAAGCAAAAATTTCCTTTAATGATGATGAAATCTATATAGAAAAATTCATAAAAAACCCTAGACATGTGGAAATCCAAATATTAGCAGATGAACATGGAAATGTAGTTCATTTAGGAGAAAGAGATTGTACAATACAAAGAAAACACCAAAAACTAATTGAAGAAACTCCATCAACAATAGTAGATGAAAAACTAAGAAACAAAATGGGAAATTCAGCAGTAAAAGCTGCAAAAATTGCAGGATACACTAGTTGTGGAACAGTAGAATTTTTAGTAGATAGTGATAAAAACTTTTATTTTATGGAAATGAATACTAGAATTCAAGTTGAACATCCAATAACAGAAATGAGAACAGGTATAGACATAGTAAAAGAACAAATAAGAATAGTAGCAGGAGAAGAACTAAAATTCAAGCAAAAAGAAATAGAATTTAGAGGACATTCAATAGAATGTAGAATAAATGCAGAAAATCCAAATAAAAATTTTATGCCATGTCCAGGTCAAATAAAAGAAATAAATTTACCAGGAGGAAATGGAATAAGGATAGATACAGCTATATATAATGGTTATACAATACCACCAAATTATGACTCTATGATTGCAAAAATTATAGTATTTGGAAATACGAGAAATGAGGCAATAGCAAAAATGAAAAGAGCATTAGAGGAATTAGTTATAGATGGTGTAGATACTAATAGAGATTTCCTTTTTAGTATTATAAGAAATCCAAATTTTATTAGAGGGAATTATGATACATCCTTCATAGAGGTAGAGAAATTTTAAAAATAATAGATTCTTTTCTAAATTAAATATTTATAATAAAATTTAGAAATGTAGGGGCACATTGCATGTGCCCAATTATAGATAAAAGGAGGTAAATAAACAACACAATGATAGTAGATAAAATAAAGAAAAGAGAAACCACTGCTAAAAATAAAAAAGCCAACATAGATATACCAATAGGTAAATGGATTAAATGTGATAATTGCAAAGAAATTATATATAAAGAAACAGTCAGAAATAATTTAAACATATGTCCTAACTGTGGGCATTACTTTAGAATGCACATAGGAAAAAGATTAGAACTAATAATAGATGAAGGAACCTATGAAAGATTTGATTTAAATATTGAAACAACTAATCCATTAGAATTAGAAGATTATCCCAAAAAATTAAAGAGCCTAAGAGAAAAAACAGGATTAGAAGAAGCAGTAAGTTGTGGAATAGGAAACATTAATGGAGAAAAGGTTGTAATTTGTATAATGGACAGTGGATTTTTAATGGGAAGTATGGGAATTGTAGTAGGAGAAAAGATAACATATAGTATAGAACAAGCAGTAAAGCAAAAATTACCTCTCATTATATTTTCTGTATCAGGTGGAGCAAGAATGCAAGAAGGCATAATCTCTTTAATGCAAATGGCAAAAACAACAGCAGCACTTACTAAACTAGATGAAGCAGGACTATTATATATATCAGTTTTAACAGACCCGACCTATGGAGGAGTTACAGCATCATTTGCAAGTCTTGGAGATATTATTTTAGCAGAGCCAAAAGCTATGATAGGTTTTGCAGGACAGAGAGTTATAGAACAAACAATAGGAGAATCACTACCAGAAGGTTTTCAAACAGCTGAATTTTTATTAGAACATGGTTTTATAGATAAGATAGTAGAAAGAAGAGACTTAAAAGATACTCTATATAGATTAATTAGATTTCACAAAGGAGGCGAGAGTAATGGGCAATGAGAAAATAACTGCATGGGACAGAGTAGAAATAGCAAGAAATCCTAAAAGAAAAACTGCACTAGACTATATAGAAAATATATTTGATGAGTTCATAGAACTACATGGAGATAGAAATTTTAGAGATGATAAAGCAATTGTTTGTGGATTAGGAAGGATAGGAGATAAAAATTTTACAATAATTGCTGAACAGAAAGGAAGAACAACAAAAGAAAATATTGAAAGAAACTTTGGAATGCCAAATCCTGAAAGTTATAGAAAAGCTATAAGATTTATGAAACAAGCTGAAAAATTTAAAAGACCAGTAATAACATTTATAGATACAAAAGGAGCATATCCAGGAATTGGAGCAGAAGAAAGAGGACAAGGAGAAGCAATAGCAAAATCCATGTTTGAAATGGCAAAATTAAAAGTGCCTATTATAGCAATAGTCATAGGAGAAGGTTCAAGTGGTGGAGCATTAGCAATAGGTGTTGCAAATAAAGTCATTATGCTAGAAAATGCAATTTATTCTATTCTTTCTCCAGAAGGATATAGTAGTATTTTATGGAAAGATTCATCAAGATATAAAGAAGCAGCAGAAAAAATGAAATTAACTGCAAAAGATTTATATGATTTAAAAGTAATAGATAAAATCATTAAAGAGCCAAAAGAAGATAATGAGGAAAACTTTAAGAAAATAGCAAGCAATTTGAAAAAAGAAATAAGTTCTACTATAATAGAAATTAATAAATTAAATACAGAAGATATTGTACAAAACAGATATGATAAATTTAGAAATATAGGAGAATTTATAAAATTATAGGAGGAATAGAAATGTTATTAAAAGACAAGAAAATATTAATTATGGGAATAAGAAACAAATGGAGCATAGCATATGGAATTGCAAAATCTGCATATGAAAATGGAGCAAAATTAATATTTACATATATGGGAGAAGAAAACAGAGAGAAAATAGAAGAATTAATAGAAGAATTTGAAGGAAGCAAGTCATATGTATTAGATGGAGCATCAGAAGATGAATTAGTAAAAAAAGTATTTATCAAAATAAAAGAAGAAAATGGAAAATTAGATGGAATAGTACATGCAATTGCACATGCAAATACAGAAGACTTGCATAATGATTTCATATATACAAGTAAAGAAGGATATTCTCATGCAGTTGATGTAAGTGCATATTCATTTGTACTTGTATCAAGAATTGCAAAAGAAATAGATATGTTAAACGAAAATGCAAACCTAATAACATTAACATATCATGGTTCTACAAAAGTATTAGAAGGGTATAATGTAATGGGAGTAGCGAAAGCAGCATTAGAAGCAAGTGTTAGATATCTAGCAGAAAACTTAGGAAAAGAAGGAATAAGAGTAAACGCTATTTCTGCAGGACCTATTAAAACACTATCAGCAAAAGGAATAAAAGATTTTTCAAGTATTTTAACTGTTGTGGAAGAAAAAGCACCATTACATAGAAATGTAACAACAATACAAGTTGGAAATGTTGCAACATTTTTATTAAGTGAAATGTCAGAAGCTATCACAGGGCAAGTTATTTATGCAGATAGTGGATACAATATCATGGGTGTATAAAAGATTAAAAATAAATTATGTAGGAGCACCTTTTAGGTGTCCATTAATTAAAGACTAAAACTAGATGAAATGTAGAAAATTTAATTATTAAGGAAGGAAAAGAAAATGAATAGAGATGAAATTTTTGAGAAACTAAAAAAAATAATAATTGAACAATTAGGAGTAGATGAAGAAAATGTAAAAGAAGAAGCAACATTTGTAGATGACTTATCAGCAGACTCTTTAGACATTGTAGAACTAGTAATGAATATAGAAGAAGAATTTGAAATGGAAATTCCAGATGGAGATGCAGATAAAATTGTAACAGTAGAGGATGTAGTAGAATACATAAAAGAACACAAATAGGACTACCTTACACTCAGACCCACACCACACATGTGGAATGTGTGGCAGTGCTACAACTGAAGCAAGACATGTAATATTTGATTTTGATATAGTTTCAGAGATTATAACTTTTGAAGATAAAGGTAGTTTTGGAAAAGAAAAACATCAAAATTTAGGTGTGAAAGTTAAAGTAATTGCTTAAGTGGTAAGTGGAAACACATAAATTAATTTTTTGCAAATAGAGCAAAGTGTTAGAAATACTGGAAAATTTGAGAATGTATCTACGGTAAGCATAACAGGTATAACTTGTGTGGATTTGTAGATATGAGGGAAAGTTTAGTGTTTCAAGTGATAGATGAAATTTATTAAAATGAGTTATAGAGAATCTTTATTTAAATAGGTGTCAGTAGATATGTGCTGATGTCTATTTTTTTATAGGTCAAAATTTTAAGATTTTTTGACTTATAAAATTATGTAGGTCAAAAATATTGAGAAATTTGCACTATAACATTTGCATACCAATCTTAATCTCAAATAAAAATAATATCAAGAGTAAATAAACTCGTTATTACTCGCTCTTGACATTATTTCTATTGGAGATTTTGTGGCAATTAAGCAAATGTAAGGATAAATATGTTTTGTAAATATTGGCAAAACACTATGAAAAATTGTTAATTTGTGATATAAATAAAGAAAAAAATAATAGGAGCTGATGAGATTATGTTTAATATAAATCATGTTGCAATAAGTGTAGCAGATATTAAGAGCAGTATAGAATTTTATAAAAAGTTTGGATTTCAAGAGTTTAAATCATGGAAAGCAGAAGATGATAGTATTAAAATAAATATGTTAAAACTAAATAATACAGTTTTAGAAATATTTTGTTATAAGGAATATACAGACTTACCAGAAACAGCAGAGGCAACAGTAACAGATTTGCCAATACTAGGAACAAAGCATTTTGCATTAGGAGTACAAAATATTGAACAAGCAAAAGAATTTGTATTACAAAATAGTATTTGTGAAAGTGTAGATATAAAGATAGGGAGACTAGGAAAACCATATTTCTTTATTAATGATCCAGATGGAATATTAGTAGAAATAATTGAGAATGATTAAGGAGTTGAAAATATATGCTTGATAATAAAGGTTTTGACTTATGGGCAGACAATTATGATAAAACAGTGGGAATATCAGATAATGATAATACATATCCATTTGCGGGATATAAGAAAATTTTAAATGAAATATATAATTGCATATTAAAAAAATCTTTTAAGAATATATTAGACATTGGTTTTGGAACAGGAACATTAACTACAAAATTATATGAAAAAGGATTTAATATATATGGTCAAGACTTTTCAAATAAAATGGTAGAACTAGCAAAAAATAAAATGCCTAATAGTGAATTATTTAAAGGAGACTTTTCAAAAGGATTAGTAGAAGGACTGAAAAGCCAAAAATATGATTCAATTATTGCTACATATTCTTTACATCACTTGACTGATAAAGATAAGGTTAAGTTTATAAAAGAACTTGTTGGATTATTAAATGAAAATGGTGTAATATATATTGGAGATGTTGCATTTGCCACAAGAGGAGATTTAGAAAAATGCAAGGAACAATGTGGAGAACATTGGGATAATGAAGAAATATATTTTGTGTATGATGAAATAAAGGAAGAATTTCCTAATAGTGAATTTATAAAATATTCTGCTTGTGCAGGAATTATCAAAATTTGGAAAGAAGATATAGAAGGATAAAAGATGTTAGTAAATGAAATAATAGAATATTGCCAAAAAAAGAATAAAGCATACATTGATTATCCGTTTGGAGATATTCCAATATGCTTTAAAGTAAATAATAAAATATTTGGAGAACTATATCCAATAGAAAATGATTATAAAATAACATTAAAATGTGATCCTTTATTAGCGGAATTATACAGAAAACAGTATGAAGGGATAGTAGTTAGAGGTTATCATTGTCCACCAGTTCAAGCAATTTACAGAAATACAGTTTATATAAATAAAACAGTTAGTGATAAGATGATTTTTGAAATGATAGACCATTCTTATGATGAAGTAATAAAAAGTTTTTCTAAGAAAGTGCAAAAGAAACTACTAGAAAACTAAATAATAAAATAGAAAGAGGAATGTATATGTTAGCAAATAAATTAAATATAGGAGATACAATAGGGATTATATCTCCATCAGCACCAATAACAGAAGATTTTAAAGAACAATTTAACAAAGGCTTACAAGTATTTGAAAATATGGGATTTAAAATAAAGCTAAGTAAGAATGTATATGCAAATACACTAGATTATTCAGCTACAGTAAGTGAGAAAGTAGAAGATATAAATGAAATGTTTGCAAATAAGGAAGTAAAAGCAATAATATGTTCACAAGGTGGACAAAATTCAAATGCAATTCTTCCATACATAGATTATGAAATAATAAAAAATAATCCTAAAATAATAATGGGAATTAGTGATTCAACAGCTATATTAAATGCTATTTATGCAAAAACAGGGATTATAACGTATCACCAAAATGATGTTGTTTGGGGATTGGGCAGAGAAGTATCAGAAAAAGAAGTTAATGATTTTAAGTTAAGGCTAGTAGATGGGAAAAATGGCAAAGTAGAACATTTTACAAAATGGAGATGTTTAAGAGATGGAATAACAGAAGGTGTTTTAGTTGGTGGCAACTTATCAACTCTTGTTAAATTATTGGGAACAGAATACTGCCCAGACTTTAACAATAAGATATTATTTTTAGAAGATTATGCAGATGAATCTCCACTAGATGAAATAGATAGCAAAATAAATATACTAAAACAACACAAAGTATTTGAAAAAATAAGAGGTTTATGGATAGGATATTATGAAAAAGACACAGAAATAGCAAAGTTTGAAGATGTTATAATGAATAATTTAAAAGAATATGAATTTCCAATATTGAAATGTAATGATTTTGGACATAACTGTGAAAATGTAGTTATTCCAATTGGTGCAAAAGTAAAATTGGATGCTACAAATTGTGAAGTTGAAATTTTAGAAAAAATATTAAATTAATAGGAGATAAAAAACATGAAGAATGATTTAACTATTAGAAAACTGCAAGAGTGTATAAAAAACATAGACCACAAAAACAATTCAAATGATAAATATATGTTAAAATTAATGGAAGAAGTAGGAGAACTTGCAGAAGTTATAAGAAAAAACAAAAGAATGAAAAAAGGAGAATCTATAAAAGATACAATAGAGGAAGAACTTCAAGATGTGTTATATTACATAGTTTGTTTAGCAAATATAAATGATATAGATTTACAAGAATGTGTATATTTAAAAGAAAAATTGAATTGTGAAAAATATAGTAGAAAAAATATGTTTGAGGATTAGTTATGAAATAATAAAAACACGATTTAATCATAAGCTATGTGTAGTAAAATTAAGGATAGGAGAATCTAATGATAAGAAATATAATATTTGACATAGGTGGAGTGTTACTGGAGTACAATCCAAAAACATATTTAGACAAACTAAATATAGAAGATAGTAAAAGAAAAGAACTAAACGATATAATTTTTCATAATCAGAAATGGAAAGATTGCTTAAATGGATTTATAACTAATAGTGAATTAATAGAATATTTAGTTAAGGAAAATCAAAAATATAAAAGTGAAATAGAACAGATACTTAGCAAAGAAAATTTTAAATATATGTTACCACCAAAACAAGAAATGATAGAATACTATAAAAGTTTAAAACAAAAGGGATATAAAATATATTTATGTTCAAATATAACAAAAGATACTTATAACTACATTAAGGATAGTTTTGAAATAATACAAGTAGCAGATGGAGGAGTATTTTCTTGTTTTGAAAATATAAGTAAGCCTAATGTTGAAATATATAAAAAGTTAATTGAAAAATATAAATTAGATATAGAAAAATCAATTTTAATAGATGATACTAAAAGAAATATAATAAGTGCTAATGATATTGGGTTAAAGGGAATATTATTCAACAATATTGAAGATATAAAGGAAATTTTGAAATAAAGGTAGAAAAATATGATTAGTTATAAATATTCATTTGTTAGGTTATCAATTAGTAGAAGAAGATAACGGAGTTAAACCA
>CAOKMR010000009.1 GCA_948469815.1 uncultured Clostridiaceae bacterium
TAAATTTCTCACGCTTAATAAAAATTATAATAAATTGTAGCAGATATTTGTGAACATTCATAGTATTATTACTATGAACTAAAAAGGGGGTTAAAGTGCGAGCGAAATTTACTCTGTAAATTTCTCACGCTTAATAAAAATTATAATAAATTGTAGCAGATATTTGTGAACGTTCATAGTATATTATATGAAAATTTAAAGGAGGGTGATATTATGCCAGAGGAACAAAGAAATTGCGGATGCAATCAAAATAATAATAATGGATGTGGATGCTGTGGAGGATTAGGAAATCTATTTGGCGGAAATGGTTGTTGTGGAGATTCTGAAATACTATTCTTTATAATAATATTCCTATTATTATTTACAAATTTCGGTTGTTGTGGAAGATAACATAAAAATATATAAGCACCTGTGCAACATTACAAAAGGATAAATATATAGAATAAAAACAAAAATCCAGTGTAAAAATACTGGATTTTTGTATATAAAAAAAACAATTAAACAATTTTAAGGAGCTCCTACATTAAGAAGCTCCATTTTTGGTATTTTGCTCGAAAAAGTATGCACAATTCAAATTGGGAGTTATTTTTTGAGTAGAAACATTTTCAAAGCAACATTTACCATTTTTTTGATAGACACAATTAGAAGAACAATTTATATTTGTCAAGACTATCACCTCAGATAAATAGTATATTAAATTTTTTAAGAATTATTCCAAGTTTTACAAAATTTATTAATTGTGCATGTATTGCACTTAGGATTTCTAGCAGTACAAGTATTTCTTCCATGCCATACAAATAGATGATTAACATCTTTTAAATATTCTTTAGGAAAAATTTTAATTAAATCTTGTTCTATTTTTAAAGGATCAGTATTAGAAGAAAGCCCTATTTTATTTGCAATTCTTTTACAATGGGTATCAACAGCAACTCCATTCGCAATTCCAAAAACCTCAAGAAGAATAACATTAGCACTTTTTCTACCAACACCAGGTAAAGTCAATAAATCCTCCATATTTTGAGGAACAGTGCCATTAAAATCAGAAACAATTTTCTGAGCACAAGCCTTAATATTTTTAGCTTTATTTTTATAAAAACCACAAGGATGTATAAAGTTTTCTAGTGTATGTAAATCAATATTCGAGAAATCCTGTGGAGTATTATATTCTTTAAAAAGAGAAGGGGTAGTTTTATTAACCCTTTCATCAGTACATTGAGCGGAAAGCATAACAGCAACTACTAATTCAAAAGGATTAGTAAAATCTAAACTACATGTAGCATTTGGATAGGTAGCTTTTAAAATTTCAATTAATTCAATATAATTAGTATTCATAAAAAATTTCATTCCTTTCTCGTTTTACAAATTTACCTGGGATCAAAGAGACCAGTGACACCACCATGCCCTTTTATTTTAAAACTTGTAACTTTTTTATGTAAATGTAATATAATATATATCAAGGAGGTAATAAAAGAGTTTATGTCTAAAAAGTGAGAATTTTGGAAAATCTCATAAATCATACCTCAGGAAGGAAGAAAAAAGTTATGTTAAAATTTTTAAAGAAAACCTTAGCAGTTTGTATGATTGGATTTGGATTAGGAGTTTTATTAGTTTTATTACTTCCAATAACTGGCTGGCTATTTATAATAGGGGTATTAGTTGTTATAGTTGGTTTAATATGGCTTTCATGCTAGTTACAAAATAATTTCCATTTGGCGTTGTTGTTGCTCAGTCGATTTCTCATCAACGTGCAAACAGAGTAAAATTCGCTTTGCGAATTTTCCACACGTTGCTCACGAAAGTATAAAATTAAATAAATTAATTTATTACTTTATACTTTCATTCGCTTCATCGCCTCAGAGAATATCTCCTTCGCACGCCTAGCCAAATAAAAATTATTTTATAACTTATTATTGTTTATATGAGAGTTAGAGAGGAGTGATAAAATGACTATAGTTGTAAAAAAAGTGCCTAAATTTTTAAGAGGATTTGTTAAACTAATATTTGGTATTAAAGACTAATTTTATAGCATATTACATAAGATAATTTTTAATCTAAGGTACATTTATAGCACATTATATAAAAGGGCACATGAATGTGCCCCTTCTTAAAATAAAGATGACTACTAGAAGCCATCTTTATTTTATACTCTTTTAACTTTTCCAGCACGTAAACATTTAGCACAAACCTTAATTTTTTTAGGTTGCCCATTAACCATAGTAGTAACAGTTCTTAAATTTGGTTTCCAAGTTCTAGGAGCTCTACGGCTTACATGAGAACGAGCTATACTTATTTGATTACCGATTACTTACTGTTTTATCACAAATTGCGCATTTTGCCATTTAAATTGCACCTCCAATAACTGTAAAATAAACTGACTAAATAATAGTCTAACATAAAAAACAAAAAAATACAAGACTTTTGAAAAAAAAGTTTGCATTTTATAGAAAAGTATGCTAGAATTACAAAGTAATATAAATTGAGAATTTCACATATATTTGAAAGCTCAAATATTAAAAGAGAAAATGGCAAAGCCATAAATCTTCTGACAAATGAATAAGAAAGGGTGTATTAAACATGACAGTATTAAAATATGTATCTTTAGCAATCTATGCATTAGTATGTGTTGCATTAATAGTATTAACATTAATTCAAAATAAAGATGAATCAGGAGCATCAGGAACAATTACAGGTTCATCAACAAATAATTTCTATGACCAAAATAAAGGAAAAACAAAAGAAGGTAAAATGAAAAGATGGACAATAATATTAGCAATAGCATTTGCAGTATTAACAATTGTATCATCAATATTTTATATAGCATAAAAAGATGCTTGCAAAAAGTAGAAAAATGTAGTAGAATATAAAAGCAACAATTAACAATCCAAAGGATTTATAGTAGAAAGGACTTAGAGGAATGAAAAACAAGTACGAACCTGTCAACTATGGAGAAAAAGTGGAGTTAAAAACAAAATCCGAGGCAATCGAATACGCTGAGGGTGAATTAAAAACTCAGATGAAGGAAAAACTCGGGGAGTATCTTCTTAGAGAACCCGACGTAATTGATGGGGGGCGTGAGGGCTTAATCTACTTACGATTAAGACTAAGCGACATGTATATTGAGTAGAAAAGTGCTGGTGCCCAGTTTTAAGGGTGCCAGCGCTTTTCAAATTATAGAAATTGTTACTGGATAATGGGGCAAATTACATAAATTGGGGTTTGTATGTGTGATTTTATTATATAAAACCACAATGAATAATTAATAATGAATGATTAATGATGAATAATAAATGTAGGGGCACGGCGCACCGTGCCCAAATAATTATAAATTTGATGTAATTTTAATATTAAACGATATATTTAATAATTTTATTATTATGTTAAATGTTATGATTTTTGCCTATTTCAATGGGCACGGTGCGCCGTGCCCCTACAATGGATTGCAATATTTTATAATTAACAATAATGTCTAAATTTATTTTTATCCTCCTCTACAAACACAAATTTATATAATAAAAACATTATACAGTAACTAGAAATTAATAAAATTTTCCAAAAACAGTTGTAAAAATTAGTATAAATTGGTATACTTGTACTATAAAATTTTTTAGGAGGATAAATAAAATGGAAAATGAAGAAGAAAAGAAAGAAGAATTAATAATAAATCAAGTAGAAATTGAAGAAGAAAATAATGATACAGGTGTTGAAATTTCAGAAGACGTTGTTGCAGTAATTGCAGGAGTGGCAGTTTCAGATGTACAAGGAGTAGCAGGAATGGCAAAAGGATTTGCAGGAGGAATAACAGAAGCTTTAAGTGGTAAGAAAAATTTAGCAAAAGGAATAAAAGTAGAAGTATCAGGAAAAGAAACCAAAATAGATGTAAATATCATAGTAGAATATGGTTCAAGAATACCAGATGTTGCATTTGAAATACAAAGTAGAATAAAAAAATCAGTAAAAGAAATGACAGGACTAGATGTTGTAGCAGTAAATGTACATGTACAAGGTGTACAAACACCACAAGAAAAAATATCAAAAGTAGAAGAAAAACCAGAAAGCCAACCAGAAGAATAAGATCAAATAAAGGGGCACGACTGAAAAATCGTGCCCAAAAAATTTATAGAGGGTAAAAGGTTGAAAAATAATTAGTAACAATTCTTTTCCAACCTAGGTTTGTACCTTAGAGAGGAATGATAGCAAAAATGAAAATAATAGATAAAATAATATTAAACATATACTCTTTAATAATATTAATAGAATCAATAATAGTAATACTATTAATATTTGGCTGGGCTAAAATAGAAACAATTATATATATAATAAAAGACATGTTAAATAATAATATAGCATACAATATAGTATTCGGTATAAGTGTGGTATTTATAATACTATCAATAAAAGCAATGTTATTTAAGAATTCAAGAGACAAAATTGATTTAGTAGAAACAAAAAGAAAAGATAAAATGGGTGAAGGAGTTTTAATAGAAAATGAAGATGGAAAACTTTTAATCTCAAAAGAAACAATAGAAAGACTTGCAAACAGTGTAGTAAATAATTATGATAATATTCAAGATGCAAGGACTAAAGTAATAATAGACAATAATGATATTAAAATTGTAGTAGAACTACAAATTTTACAAAATACAGTTATAAGGGACTTAAATGAAAACTTACAATCTAGAATTAAGGAAATTATAAAAAAAGCTACAGAATTAGATGTAAATGAAGTAAATATTAAAATTAAGAACATAATTAATATCCCACAAAAAGTAGAAGAAAATGATGAATACGAATATGAAGATGAAGAGTAGAAAGGGAAAGAATAATGAACAGGTCAAAATTAAGAGAAGAAACATTTAAATTACTATATAGTTTAGAATTTTGTAAAGATGAAACTGAAGACATTATAAATACTTACATAGAAGAAAACTCAATAATTGAAGCACAAGATATAGACTATATGAAAAACACAATAAATGGAATATTAGAAGAAAAAGAAAACATATCTAAATTAATATCAGACAATTTGGCAGAAAAATGGACAATAGAAAGAATTTCAAAAATTGATTTAGTCATTTTAAAATTAGCAATATATGAACTAAAAAATACAGATATTCCATTTAAAGTAGTAATTAACGAAGCTGTAGAACTAGCAAAAACATATGGAGACGACAATTCAAAAATGTTTGTAAATGGGGTACTAGCCAGTATTGTAAAACAGAATACATAGAACAGCGAAACCACTGTGCCCTTTTAATATATATCGTAAGAAGGAAAGAAAATGAAATATGAAGCAATAACAGTAACAAAATTAAATCAATACATAAAAAACAGAATTGATGAAGACGAATACTTAAACAATGTGTTAGTAAAAGGAGAAATCTCAAACTTTAAGCACCATTATACAGGACATATGTATTTTACACTAAAAGATGAAAGCTCTCTTATAAAGTGTATTATGTTTAAATCTTATACTTCAAACTTAAATTTTGTACCAAAAGATGGAATGAAAGTAAGAATATTAGGAACTGTATCAGTATTTGAAAGAGATGGAGTTTATCAGATTTACTGTAAAGCAATGCAAGAAGATGGACTAGGTGATTTATATACAAAATATAATGAATTAAAAAATAAATTAGAAGCAGAAGGATTATTTAACAAAGCCCATAAAAGAAAGATACCATATATGCCAAGAATAATTGGAGTATTAACTTCTCAGACAGGTGCAGTAATAAGAGACATTATAAATGTTTCAACAAGAAGAAATCCAAATGTATATATAAGACTTTTACCTGTACCAGTACAAGGTGAAGGAGCAAGTGAAAAAATTGCAAAAGCAATAAAATTAGCAAATGAAAATAATATTGCAGATGTTTTAATATTGGCTCGTGGAGGAGGCTCATTAGAGGACTTGTGGCCTTTTAATGAAGAAATAGTTGCAAGAGCAATATATGATTCACAAATACCAATAATATCATCTGTAGGGCATGAAACTGATTTTACAATCGCAGACTTTGTAGCAGATTTAAGAGCACCCACTCCGTCTGCAGCAGCAGAACTAGCTGTTCCAGAAATAGACGAAATATATGAAAAAATTAGAGAATATCAAAGAAGATATAAACTAGACTTAAAAAAGAAAATAGAACTAATGAAATTAAGATATGAGAAATGCATAAAAAGTAAATCATTTTCAGAACCATTACAAAAAATAAACGAAAGATATATAAAAATTGATATATTAAATCAAAAATTATATTTAAGCATATCTAAAAAAATAGGTAATAGTAAAAATGAAGCAGTAAGTTTAATATCAAAATTAGATGCATTAAGCCCATTAAAAACATTAACAAGAGGATATTGTATAGCCACAACTAATAATGGAAAAATCGTAAATTCAGTAAAAAATATAGAAAAAAACGATATAATCAATTTAAAATTCAAAGATGGAGATAAAAATGCAAAAATCATATAATTTATATTAATCTAAAAATATCATTATACATACTAAAAACGGAAAGGATAATAAAGAAATGTCAGGAAAATTAAATTTTGAGGATAAAATGAAAGAACTAGAACAAATTGCTAGGGACTTAGAAAATGGAGACTTAAACTTAGACGAAAGTATGAAAAAATTTGAAGAAGGAATGAAAATTTCAAAAGAATGTACAAAAATATTAGACGAAGCAGAGAAAAAAATAACAATATTAATAGAAGATAATGGAAAAGTAGAAGAAAATAAATATGAAACACAAGAAGAAAATTAAGTTAATGAGGAAGGAAGAAGAATGGAAGGGATACAGAATTTTTTCGGCAATAAATATATAGCAATACCAATATTATTATGGCTTGCAATACAAAGCTTTAAAGTTGCATGGGACTTAATAACTACAAAAAAATTTAATTTTAAAAGAATTTTAGGAGCAGGAGGTATGCCAAGTTCACATTCCGCAGTTGTAACATCTTTAGCCACTTTAATAGGAAAAAGTGAAGGATTTAATTCTCCAATGTTTGCTTTATCACTAATATTTGCATGTATAGTTATGTATGATGCAGCAGGTGTAAGAAGAGCAGCAGGAAAACAAGCACAACTATTAAATAAAATAATAAATACACCAGGGCTTTCTGGGTTACAAGTTCAAGAAAAATTAGTAGAAGTATTAGGGCATACACCAACACAGGTGTTTGTAGGAGCATTAATTGGAATAATAGCTGGAATAATCTTCTAAAAAAGCTTGAATAATATTCCAAAAAAATATTGACAAAATCAATTTTTATATGTAAAATTATGTCGAAGGTGATTATAAAATCACATAAAAGAAAGGGGAGACTTTAAATGTCTAATCAATCATATTATTATAGTTCATCAGCAGATGTAGAAGCTGCAGCTGCAGCGCTTGGAGGAGTTTTAGCTGTATATAGTGTAATAATATTAGCTATAGCTGTTGTACAATTAATTGGTATGTGGAAAGTATTTACAAAAGCAGGAGAAGCTGGATGGAAATGCTTAATTCCAATTTACAACATAGTAATTTTATTCAAAATTTCAGGAATATCACCATGGTTAGTACTTTGCTATTTATTATCAATCATACCTTTTGTAGGATGGATAGTAATGTTAGGATTACAAATCTATTTAGCAATTAACCTTTCAAAAGCATTTGGAATGGGAAGTGGTTTTGCTGCTGGATTATTTTTCTTAACACCAATATTTACATGTATATTAGGTTTTGGAAAAGCAGAATACCAAGGTACACCTGCAACAGCACAAGCAGAATAATAATTCCTAATATAATAAAGATTAATTTACTGGCGATATGTGAATTAACACAGTGTAAATTAATTGAAATATAAGTCGAACGCCTGGGCAATTCTTTACGAATTGCCCATTTTATAAATTGAAAGATAATCATCCTTTCGCGTTGTTACTACTCAGTCGATTTCCATTCAACGTACAACAGTACGCCTCATGGAATATCTCCTTCGTGTGCCTAGCGAAAGAATAATTCTTTTTCAATTTATAGGAATAACAAAACAAAGGGAAAATTTATTATATTGTTAAAAATAATATTTTATAGAAAGAGGTAAAAAATATGACAGATATAGAAATTGCAAGAAATGCAGAATTATTAAATATAACCAAAATAGCAGAGAAGCTTGAAATTAACGAAGAAGATTTAGAAACATATGGAAAATATAAAGCAAAAATTTCAGAAAATGCATATGAAAAAGTAAAAAATAAAGAAAATGGAAAACTAATATTAGTAACAGCAATAAATCCAACACCATTAGGAGAAGGAAAAACTACAGTATCAATTGGACTTGCAGACGGATTATCGTATATAGGAAAAAAATCAATATTAGCACTTAGAGAACCCTCACTAGGACCAGTTTTTGGAATAAAAGGAGGAGCTACAGGAGGAGGACATGTTCAAGTAGCACCAATGGAAGACATAAACTTACATTTTACAGGAGACATACATGCAATAACATCTGCAAATAATTTATTATCAGCATTAATAGATAATCATATTTACTTTGGAAATGAACTAGGATTTAAGAAAATTCTTTGGAAAAGATGTGTAGACTTAAATGATAGACAATTAAGAAAAATTGAATGTGGTTTATCAGGAGAAAAAAATATAGTACCAAGAGAAGATGGATTTGACATAACAGTTGCATCAGAAATTATGGCAATACTATGTCTAGCAACAGATATAAATGACTTAAGAAAAAGAATTGGAAATATAATTATAGGATATAATAATGAGGACAAGCCAATATATGCAAAAGACTTAAAAGCAGAAGGAGCACTAACAGTATTATTAAAAGATGCGATAAAGCCAAACTTGGTACAAACCTTAGAACATACACCAGCATTAATACATGGAGGACCATTTGCAAACATTGCACATGGATGTAATTCAATAAAAGCAACAAAGCTAGCACTAAAATTAGCAGATTATACAGTAACAGAAGCAGGATTTGGTGCAGATTTAGGTGCAGAAAAATTCTTAGACATAAAATGTAGAGTAGCAGGAATAAAGCCAAATGCAGTAGTATGTGTTGCCACATTAAAAGCATTAAAATATCATGGAGGAGTATCAAAAGAAGATATAACAAAACAAAATATAGAAGCATTAAAAAATGGAATGGAAAATCTATTAAAACATGTAGATAACATAAAAAATAAATTTGGATTAAATGTAATAGTAGCAATAAATAGATTTACAGATGACTCAGAAGAAGAATTAAATTTATTGCAAAACACACTAAAAGAAAAAGGAATAGAAATGAGCCTAGTTGAGGCATGGGCAAAAGGAGGAGCAGGAGCAGAAGACTTAGCCCAAAAGATAGTAAAATTATGCGAAGAAGAAAAAGAACTAAATTATATCTATAATTTAGAAGAAAGTATAGAACAAAAAGTTAAAGACATAGCATGTAAAATATATGGGGCACAAGATGTAGAATTTTCAGAAGAAGCAATAAAAAGTATAAAACAAATAAAAAATATAGGATATGCAAAATTACCAATATGTATTGCAAAAACGCAATATTCATTCTCAGATGATGCAACTAATCTAGAATGTAAAGAGCCATTTAACATACATGTACAAGATGTTATATTAAAAGCGGGAGCAGGTTTCATAGTAATAATCACAGGAAAAATAATGACAATGCCAGGACTACCAAAAGTACCAGCCTCAGAAGCAATAGACATTGATAAAAATGGAAATATAGAAGGAATTTTCTAAAAAATGAATAAAAAAACCTTATTTGGAAAAAAATAAATCTAAATAAGGTTTTTATTTATATACTATGAAAGTTTTATAAATAAGTATAGATTTAACAATAGATTAATAAACTTTCCTAATATATAAAAGGCTATAATCGCTATTGCCTTTAAGATTTCCTCATTTACATTCGGAAACTTAAATCGGCAAAAGAAAAGGTGACAAAACCACTTTTCTTGTTCTAATATATAAAATTATTATGCAAATAATGTAGGGGCACATTGCATGTGCCCATTAGAAAAAACGATAAAATTAAAAGGACACATGTAATGTGTCCCTACAAAAAATATTATAATTTAGAATTAATATAAAAAGGAGACGGATATGAGATTAAGAAAAAGTAAATCAATAATACTTCTAATTGTATTAGTAATAACTTTAATATTAATAGTATTTGAAACAAATAGTATAGCATTATCAAGATATGGTTCAAGAGGAACAGAAGTAAGTCAAATACAAACAAAACTAAAGAGATGGGGATATTATAATGGAAATGTAGATGGAATATATGGAAGCCAAACACTAGCAGCAGTAAAGTATTTCCAAAGGTCAAATGGACTTACCGTAGATGGAATAGCAGGAACCAAAACGTTAAATGCAATGGGAATAATGAGTAGTTCATCAAGTGGAGGAGGAAGTTCAACCTCAAGCAACAATAATCTAAACCTATTAAGTAGACTAGTATATTCAGAAGCAAGAGGAGAAACATATACAGGACAAGTAGCAGTAGCAGCGGTAGTACTAAATAGAGTAAGAAGCTCATCTTTTCCAAATACAATATCAGGAGTAATATATGAAAGAGGAGCATTTGATGCAGTAAGTGATGGACAAATAAACTTAACACCAGACTCAACAGCAAGAAAAGCAGCACAAGACGCACTAAATGGATGGGATCCATCATATGGAGCAATATATTACTTTAATCCAAACACAGCAACAAGTGCTTGGATATGGTCAAGACCAATGACTGTAACAATAGGAAATCATAGATTTTGTAAATAAGGACACGAGTAAATCGTGTCTTTGATATTATATTCTACAACATATGGAAATTGGGACATACCTAAATTGGGAGTTGTTGGTATGATAAAATTTGTTAATTATAAAATATTGCATAAATGTAGGGGCATCCCTGTTACAGTTTAGGTGACAAAAATATATTGCAAATTTTGATGTTATATGTTATAATAAAGCAATAGTAAAAGATAAATTAATAAAAGGAGGAAGATATAATGCAAAAAACATACAAACTATCACAATTAATAATTGACAATGAAGATCCAAATTATATAGATGAAGAAAGACTTAAAGCGGACAAAGATAAGAAAATAAAAGAAATTAAAAATGGAGATACAGTAACAAGACATTTGACATGGATAGATAATGCAAAGGATATAACAAGTATTAAAACTCCAGAAGGTAAAGAGTTAACTCCAGAAGAACTTTTTGACTTTGTAATAGGAAATAACATAACAGATTTAGCGAAATCCGAAAATGCAAGTGAAAATAAAGCAGATATAGCTATAGTTTTAGGAAATATTGGGTTACCAACTACTAGAGAAAGAGCAATAAAGGCATTTGAATTATATAAATTAGGACATGTTAAGAAAATAATATTTACAGGAGGTATAGGCAAAGACAGAGATAAAAAAAATATTATGCATCCTAAATCACTAGAGGACTATATGAACAATGAATTGATAGAAGGGCAGGAATGGAATGACCGTGCAGAAGCAGATTGGGGAGCAGAAACACTTATTAAAGAACAATTTGATGAAGATTATCAAGAACATTCATCAAAATTAACAGACGAATTTCTTAAAGAAGTAGGAATAAATCCAGAAGATATTCTAACAGAAGCAATGTCAACAACCACACAAGAAAATGCAGAATTTTGTAAGAATATTTTTGAAGAAGAAGAAATAGAAACAGGTTCACAGATTAAGACAGCAATACTCGTAACAACATGTACACATGGTAGTAGGGCAACAAGACAGTTTAAGAAAGTATTTGGAGATAAAATTAAATTAACATGGTGTCCTTCTACACTGGACTTAGAACAATATGATAGTCTAAAAGCTATTTTAAATGCTCCAAAATTCAATGAAATAGCGTTTAAGCATGAATTAAAAAGAATATATTGTACTGAGCCAAAGTTAACTCAAATGCTTAGAGAAGAAATTGGACATAATAGAAATGTTTTTATTAGAGATGAAATTGATGAACCAGAGATAGCAACAATAGATAGAGAGATGAGTAGATAAAGTAAATAATTAAAATATAAATTAATTCCTTAGGAGTATATTAAACAATCTATTATCCTAAGGAATTTTTGTATAAAAATATGGTTAAATATAGCCATTGACTAAACATGACAAAATATGATAAAATAATATTTAGTGTGAAATAAAAAATAGAAAGAAAAGGGGCAAAAATGAAAATTTTATTAATAAATCATTTTCCGCTTCAAGGTTCAGGAAGTGGAGTTTATGTTGCAAATATTGCAAAAAGCTTAAAAAAAAGGGGACATGAAACTTGTATTATAACTCCTGAAAACACAAGTAATTTTTCGGATTTAAAAGATATAAAATTACATCCTGTATTTTTTAAATATCAAGAAAAAATTGAAGGTCAACAATCATTTAATTTTGGTTGTATTGATCCACACCCTAGAAGTAGTTTATTGTTTGGGAATATGACAGATTTACAATTAAAGCAATATGAAGAGGCTTTTAGGAAAGCAATAGAAGAAGAAATATTAGAATTCAAACCAGATGTTATACATGCTCAACATATATGGATTATATCAAATGTAGCATTAAATTATAACATTCCAGTTGTGGTAACTTGTCATGGGTCTGACATTATGGGGTATGAAATTTGGCCTAAATTTCATAAAATAATGTATGAAGTAGCAGATAGATGTAAAAAAATAATTGCTATATCAAACAATAGTAAAGATATTGTCAATAACATCTTTAAAGAAAATAAGAAAAAAGTAGTAACTATTTTAAATGGTTATGATGAAAAAATTTTTTATAAGGAAGATTATAATAAAAAAGATATATTGAATGAATTAAAAATATATAAGAACTACGGTAAAATAGTGTGCTTTGCGGGACGATTAACAAAAAATAAAGGTATAGATTTATTATTACAAGCTGCTAAAAATTATGAAAAAGAAGATATATTAACTCTAATTGTAGGTGATGGTGAAGAACTAAAAAACTTGAAAGAACTGCAAGAAAAATTGGAATTAAAAAACATAATTTTTTTAGGAAACAAAAACCATGACACATTACGAAAAATATATAATATTTCAGATGTATGTGTTGTACCATCAAGAAAAGAGGCATTTGGTTTAGTAGCATTAGAAGCTATTGCATGTGGCACACCTGTTGTAGCTACAAATAAAGGAGAATTGCCTAATTTTGTAAATAACAAAGGTGGTATTTTAATAGAAGAAGAAAATATTTTAGAATTAGAGAATGCTATTTCTAAAATATTAAATAAAGATATTATATTTGATTCAAAATATCTAGCTGAATATGCCAAAACTAATTATAGGCAAGATTTATTTATAGATAAATTAATAGAGATTTATAAGGAAAGTTTACAATGAGAATAAAAGGTTGAAAAATAATCGGTAACAATTGTTTCAACCAGGTTTGTGACATAGAAAGGAATGATATTAAATATGAATGTAAAACTAAGAAATGGAATTGAAATGCCTAAAATAGGTTTTGGTACATCATTAATAGAAGGAGAAGAATGTATAAATAATATCAAACTTGCATTACAAGCTGGATATAGACATATAGATACAGCTTCAGCTTATAAAAATGAAATTTATATAGGACAAGCAATAAAGGAGAGTAAATTACCAAGAGAAGAAATTTTTATAACAAGTAAAGTTTGGAAGGATTCTATGGGATATGAAAATACAATAAAATCATTTAATAATTCATTACAGAACCTAGGCTTAGATTATATAGATTTATTTTTAATACATTGGCCAAGAAATAATGATGAAAAGCTAAATATAGATACATGGAAAGCATTAGAAGACTTATATAAGCAAAAAAAGGTAAGAGCAATAGGATTATCAAATTTCTTAAAACATCATTTAGAAATTATATTAAATAACTGTGAAATAATTCCAATGGTTGACCAATTAGAATTCCATCCAGGTTTAACAAGACAAGAAACATTAAATTTCTGCAAGGAAAAAAATATAGTAGTTGAAGCATGGGCACCATTAGGAAAAGGAAAAATGTTGCAAAACGAAGATTTAGTAAGAATAGCTAATAAATATAAAAAATCAGTAGCACAAATATGTATAAAATGGTGTTTACAAAATGATGTAGTACCTTTACCTAAGACAACAAATTGGAACAGAATGTTGGAAAATAAAGATGTATTTGACTTTACAATTTCAGATCAAGACATGGAATTCATAAATAATATGGAATTTTTTGCAGGTTCTGATATGGATCCTAATAAATCATAAAATCAAATACGAAAGGATATGGAGATGGATTATAAATATAAAATATCAATAATTATTCCAATCTATAATACAGAAATGTACTTAGAAGATGCTATAAATAGTGTTATTAATCAAACAATCGGTTTTGAAAATATTCAGCTAATATTAGTTAATGATGGTTCAAAAGACAATAGTGAAGAAATATGTTTAAAATATAGAAATATTTATAATAACGTTATTTATTTAAAACAGGACAATAGAGGAGTTTCATCTGCAAGAAATAATGGATTAAAATATGTAGAAGGTAAATATGTTAATTGTATGGATAGTGATGATAAATGGGAAAAAGACGCACTACTTAATATGTATAATTTTATGGAAAAGAACTACTTAGAAATAGATTTTGTAAGTGCCAGACTTAAGTATTTTGAAGCAAGTGAAGGTTATCACTATTTAGATTATAAGTTTGAAGAAACTAGAATTATAAATATAGAAAAAGAACCAGAAATGCTTATTTTCCATGTGAATTCAACACTATTTAAGAGTGAAATAATGAAAAATAGAGAATTTGATACAAGATTAAAAATGGAAGAAGATTGTGTATTTATTAATACTATTTTATTAGACAAACTTAAATATGGTGTTATTAGAGAAGCTTTATATAATTATAGAAAAAGAAATGCAAATAATTCAGCAGTTCAAAGTAGTAAATGGAATAAATCTTGGTATTTTGATACCCCTGAATATGCATGGAAAAAATTGATTACAGAATCTATTAGAAAGTATAATGGTGTTATTAAATATATACAATATGTTTTGATTTATGAGCTGATAGGAAGAATTAATTGCGAATATGTTATTTTAAATTATTTAGAAATAAAAAAACATCTTGAAATAATAAGCGAAATTTCAAAGTTTATTGACTATGATGCAATAGATACATTTAGATTACTTGACTCTTCAGAAAGAGAAATTATAAGAAAAATTAAAGAACAAGCAAAATAACATAGAAAATATGTAGGTCAAAGAAGTAGCCTATGTATTTTTTTATTTTAATGAAAATGTCATAAATAAATTGTATATGTAATAATGCATAAATTGGGGGTTGTAAGGGTCATTTTATTATATAAAATCACAATGAATAATTAATAATGAATGGTGAATGATGAATAATAAATGTAGGGGCACGGCGCACCGTGCCCAATGAAATAGGCAAAAATCATAACATTTAACATAATAATAAATTATAGGATATATCGTTTAATATTAAAATTATATAAAATTTATAATTATCTATTTGGGCACGGTGCGCCGTGCCCCTACATATATTAAAAAAATTCATATAATAATTTAAAAATATAAAATCCTCCCTACAAACACAAATTTATATATCTGATAGAGGTAAACTCTAACCAGAAATTCCTAAAATTCGTTTTTTTAGCTATAAAAAATCTTGAAAAAAAAGTATTATTATGCTATTATGGTAAAAAAAGTCAAAGGAAAGGAACAAAGGTTAAAAATGGAAAAAATAATACAAACAATAGCAAACGAATTACAAATTAAAAATACACAAGTAGAAAATACAATAAAATTAATAGATGAAGGAAACACAATACCATTTATAGCGAGATATAGAAAAGAGGTCACAGGTGGTTTAAGTGATGAAACTTTAAGAAACTTAAATGAAAGACTTACATATTTAAGAAACCTAGAAACCAGAAAAGAAGAAGTAAAAAAATCTATTGAAGAACAAGGAAAAATGACAGAAGAGTTAGAAACAGCAATAGAAAATGCAATTACATTAGCAGAGGTAGAAGATATTTATAGACCATATAAGCAAAAGAAAAAAACAAGAGCAACAGTTGCAAAAGCAAAAGGGTTAGAACCATTAAGTATAATTATTTATGCACAAGAGGAAAAAGAAGACATAAACAAAATAGCAGAACAATATGTAGATGAAGAAAAAGGAGTAAATTCAGTAGAAGAAGCAATAGCAGGAGCATTAGACATAATAGCAGAAAACATATCAGATGATGCAAGATATAGAAAGAAGATAAAAGGATATTGTTATAGAGAAGGCTATATAGTAACAAAAGCATCAAAAGAAGATGAACAAACAAATTATGAGATGTATTATGACTATAAAGAAAAAATCAATCAAATACCGAGTCATAGAATACTAGCAATAAATAGAGGAGAAAAAGAAGAAGCCATAAAGGTAAAAATAGAAAAGCCAGAAGATAAAATAATAGCGTATATAGAAAGAGACATTATAAAAGGAAAAACACAATTTGAAGAAATGTTAAAAGCAACAATATTAGATGCATTTAAAAGACTAATAGAACCATCTATAGAAAGAGAAATAAGAAGTGATTTAACAGAAAAAGCAGATGACAAAGCAATAAAAGTATTTGGAAAAAATGCAAAACAACTATTATTAGGAGCACCAATAAAAGGGAAAACAGTTATGGGATTTGACCCAGCATATAGAACAGGTTGTAAAATAGCAGTAATAGACGAAACAGGAAAAGTACTAGATACAGAAACTGTATATCCAACAGCACCACAAAATGATGTAGAAGGGGCAAAAGAAAAACTAATAAAACTAATAAAAAAAGATGAAATAGACATGATAGCAATCGGAAATGGAACAGCATCAAGAGAATCAGAAATGTTTGTAGCAGACATGATAAAAGAAGTAGATAGAGAAGTACATTATGCAATAGTAAGTGAAGCGGGAGCATCAGTTTATTCAGCATCAAAACTAGCAACAGAAGAATATCCAGACATAAATGTTTCAATAAGAGGAGCAATATCAATTGCAAGAAGATTACAAGACCCATTAGCAGAACTTGTAAAAATAGACCCTAAAGCAATTGGAGTAGGGCAATACCAACACGATGTAAACCAAAAAACATTAAACGAAAGTCTAACAGGAGTAGTAGAAGACGCAGTAAATAAAGTTGGAGTAGACGTAAATATAGCAACACCATCATTACTATCATATGTATCAGGAGTAAACTCAGGAATTGCAAAAAACATAGTAAAATATAGAGACGAAAACGGAAAATTCAAAAACAGAAAGCAATTACTAAAAGTGCCAAAACTAGGAAATGTAGCATATGAGCAATGTTCAGGATTTTTAAGAATATCAGACGGAGACAATGCACTAGACATAACAGCAGTACATCCAGACAACTATGAGCAAACAGAAAAACTATTAAGCAAAGCAGGATTTGAAAAAGAAGACTTAAGAAACAAAGACAAACTAAAAGAATTAAAAGAAAAACTAAAATACATAAACATAAAAGAAACAGCAAAAGAATTAGAAATAGGAGAAATGACACTACAAGACATAATAGAAGAACTAACAAAACCAGGAAGAGACCCAAGAGAAGAAATGCCAAAACCAATACTAAGAAGTGATGTATTAAAACTAGAAGACTTAACAGAAGGAATGGTACTAACAGGAACAGTAAGAAACGTAATAGACTTTGGAGCATTTATAGACATAGGAGTAAAACATGATGGACTAGTACACATATCAGAAATGAGTAATAGTTATATAAAAAATCCATCAGACATAGTATCAGTAGGAGACATAGTAAAAGTAAAAGTCATAAAAATAGACAAAGACAGACAAAAAGTGGGATTAAGCATGAAGCTGTAGGGGCGATTAGTAATCGCCCGTTCTTCGAAGGAATTTCCATAAATATTTAAAACAAATTTATCATAATATAAAAAACAAGGAGAATATTGTAATGGGAGCATTAATTGTAAAAATAATAGCACTAATAATAGTAGCAATAGGAGTAATAAGTATATGTGATGCAAGAGACCTATCAAAAAGATTTTTCAGTGATTCCGACAAAAACAGTTCAGCGATGATATTAAGGGTATCAGGTTTTATAATAGCTATAATGGGAGGAATTGCAATATATATATCTTAAGAATTAAATACATATGTTAATAACTAGCCAAACAACCTTTCCCCTCAATTTGGACATTTAAGGAAGGAAATGATATAAAAAATGAAAAAGCGAAAATTAAAAAAAGAAGCTAAATTATTACTACTATTAATGATATTGCTACTAATAGTAATTCTTTTAATCATAGCTGTAAATGCTGTGGTATTTAATGACACTAATTCACAAAACAATGTTTTTGAGAATAATATAAAAGAAAATATAGCTCAAAAGGAAAAAGAAGAAGAGAATATAATAAAAGTTGTAATAGATGATAAAAAGCAGGATGACGAAAATAATAAAGATAGCGAAAACAATAATAATAACAATGCTAATAACCACAATAATGAAAATAATAACCCAAATAGCAATGAGCAAGGGGAGGAAAATGTGAATAATAAAGACAATGACAAAAAAATAGATACTACAAAAAAAGACAAAAATACATATTATATAAAAATAAATAACAAAGAAAATGTAGTAACTATATACACAAAAGACTCAAAAGGAAAATATACAGTACCTGTAAAAGCAATGTTATGTTCAATAGGAGAAGCAACACCAAAATCAGGAGTATATAGAACCTCAGATATGTATACATGGAGATTACTACAAGGAGATGTATATGGACAATATGCAGTTAGAATAACAGGACATATTTTATTTCATTCAGTACCATACCAAAAAAGAGCAAAAGACACGCTAGAATGGTGGGAATATGATAAACTAGGAACAGATGCATCATTAGGATGTATAAGGCTTACAGTAGAAGATGCAAAATGGATCTATGACAATTGCCCAAAAGGTACACAAGTAGAATTCTATTATTCATCTGACCCAGGACCATTAGGAAAACCAACATCAAAGAAAATATCATCATATGATGAAAAATTAAAGAAATGGGATCCAACAGATCCAGACTCTAAAAATCCATGGAGAACTTATGTAGAAACTGGAGCACCATCTGAAGGAGATACAACAGAAACAGGAACATTACCATTAACTTAAGACAAAAATTCAAAGTCAGAAAATATTTAATAAATAGAAAAAGAAAATTATGGAGTAACTAAGATTTCGTAGCAGTTTACACTGCATACAAAATCTTAGTTACGTTTTTTGGTGTAAAAAAGAAATATTACAAAACTGTAAGGTTATTGTAATATAAATCGATGGCAAATATCAAAAAAAGAGGTTATAGTTAAGTTAGCCGTTAACGACAGAGGAGTTTTACGGATAACTTATGCAGCGGAACAAAGTGACGCTGTAAACAACTAAAAATAAACTTGGAAAAGATACATTTTTTAAAGTCTCCCCTTAACACTTTAAAAATCTATCTTTTTCAAGTCTAACAAAATGGAAGGAGATTTCACATGGAAAAAATATTACAAGTAAAAAACATAGAAAAATATTATGGAAGTAAATCAAATTTAACAAAAGCCATAGACAATATTAGCTTTGATGTAAACAAAGGAGAATTCGTAGGTATAATGGGTGCAAGTGGTTCGGGGAAAACCACATTATTAAACACAATATCAACAATAGACAAAGTAACATCAGGACATATAATTATTAATGAAGAAGACATAACAAAATTAAAAGGGAACAAATTAAACAGATTTAGAAGAGAAGAACTAGGATTTATATTTCAAGACTTTAATTTATTAGACACTCTAACAGCATATGAAAACATTGCGATTGCATTAACAATACAAAAAGTAAGTTCATCAGAAATAGATGGAAAAGTAAATGCTATTGCAGAAAAATTAGGAATAAAAGAGATACTAAAAAAATATCCATATCAAGTATCAGGAGGACAAAAGCAAAGAATTGCATCAGCAAGAGCAATTATAACAAATCCTAAACTAGTACTTGCAGATGAGCCAACAGGAGCATTAGACTCAAAATCAGCAAGACAATTATTAGAAAACTTTGAATTTTTAAATCAGAAATTACAAGCAACTATTTTAATGGTTACACATGATGCTTTTACAGCATCTTATGCAAATAGAATCCTATTCATAAAAGACGGAAAAATCTTTAATGAATTGATAAAAGGAAATGACACAAGAAAACAATTTTTTGAAAAAATAATTGAAGTACAAACACTTCTTGGAGGTGACTTAAACGATGTTATTTAAGTTATCATTTAAAAACATGCAAAAAAGTATAAAAGACTATGCAATCTATTTTTTAACATTAGTATTAGGAGTCGCAATCTTTTATATGTTCAACTCATTAGATAGCCAACAAGCGATGTTACAAGTATCACAGTCACAAAAAGAAATAATAAAACTTATGATAAGTATGCTTGGAATGATATCAGTATTTGTAGCAATTATATTGGGATTACTAATTGTATATGCAAACAATTTCTTAATCAATAGAAGAAAAAAAGAATTTGGAATATACATGACACTAGGAATGGGAAAAAGACAAATATCAAAAATCATACTATTAGAAACAATATTTGTAGGTATAATTTCACTTGCAGTAGGACTTATAATAGGTATATTTGCCTCACAATTTATGTCAATAATAGTTGCAAAAATGTTTGAAGCAAATATGAATGAATTTAAGTTTGTATTTTCAAGAGATGCCTGTATAAAAACATGCATATACTTTGGGGTAATGTATATTGCAGTAATGTTCTTTAATACTATGACTGTCTCAAGATATAAACTTATAAATTTATTAAATGCAGTCAAAAAAAATGAAGAAATAAAAATGAGAAATCCAATAATATCTATTTTAGTATTTTTTATATCTGCAAGTATTTTAGGATATGCTTATTGGAAAGTAACAGCAGATATTCGCTCTATGGATAAAGCTGTTAAGTTGTTACCACCAATATTAATGGGAATTGGAGGAACTTTAGGAATATTTTGGTCTTTATCAGGTTTTATATTAAGAATAGTACAAATAATGAAAAATATATACTTAAAAGGTACAAATATGTTTGTATTAAGACAGATAAATAATAAAATTAATACAACAGTTATAAGTATGAGTGTTATTTGTTTGATGCTATTTATGACAATTACAATATTATCATCTAGTCTAGCTTTAAGAAACACGTTAGAGAGAGGTTTAGTAGAAATGACACCAGTAGATATAAACCTATATAAGACAGCAAATTTACCCGAAAGTTATATAAATAGATTTGGAAATAAAGTAACATACTCAAAAGAACAACAAGAAGACTCTAGAATAACAGTAGAAGAAACTTTAGTAAATAATGGACTAGATATGAAAGTATTAAAAGATGTGATAGAAATACCAATATATGCAACCAATGAATTAACATTAGAAAAATTTTTTGGAAGCGAAATAGAAAATATAAAACGATTATATGCAATGATGAATTATAGTACACCAGAAGAAATAGTAAAAATATCAGACTATAATAAAATAGCAAAACTATATGGAATAGAACAATATGAACTAAATGATGATGAATATATAGTAATTTGCAATTTTGATAATATTGCTTCGTTAAGAAATCAAGTATTAAGTATAGGTGAAAATATATTTACAATAGCAGAAAAACAATACAAATCAAAATACAATGAATGTAAAAATGGATTTATAGAAATATCAACAAACCATACAAATACAGGAATTATTTTAGTACCAGATAGTTGTGCTTTAACAGAGGAGTCAAAAGAAAAAAGCTTTTTAGTAGCAAATTATAATGCAAAGACAGACAAAGAAATAGAAAAAGTAGAAGAAATATTTTCAAGTGATAATTCTGAATTATTAAAAAGATTATCTGATAAAGGATTAAACATAACAGGAATAAGCAAAATATCTATAATGGAAGCAAGTGTAGGTTTAGCAACAATAGTAACTTTTATAGCAATTTACTTAGGAATAATATTTTTAATAGCAAGTGCTGCAATTTTAGCATTAAAACAACTAACAGAAAGTTCAGACAATAAACAAAGATATGAAATTTTAAGAAAAATAGGTTGTGATGAAAAAATGATAAACAAAGCATTGTTCAGGCAAATAGGAATATTTTTTGGAATACCATTAATATTAGCTATAATACACTCAATATTTGGAATACAATTTGTATTAGAAATGTTATCAGGACTTGCCGAAAAAAAAGATTTATTACCATCAATAATTGCAACAGTAATCGTTATGGGAATAATCTATGGAGCATATTTCCTAGCAACTTATTTCGGAAGCAAAAATATAATAAAAGAAGAGTAATAAAATTCGTATATTGAACATTTACTGTAAGGACGCCCAGAGGGCGTCTATTTTTGCTTTAAAGTATAATAGAAACACTTGCAACTATTATCATAATATAATATAATTTTTAATAATATACAGAAAAGATAAAGATTGAAAAATAATTGAAAATATTATTTACCAATCAAGACTTATATCTTAGAGAGGAAGGATATTATATGGAAAAAATTAGGATTGGAATTTATGGATTTGGAAACTTAGGAAAAGGAGTATTAGAGGCAATCAAACAAAATCCAGATATGGAATTAGTTGCTATATTCACTAGAAGAAATCCAGAAGATGTTGCTTCACAATTAAAAGAAAAGGTAACAGTAGTTTCAACTAATAGTGTTCAAGAATATAAGGGAAAAATTGATGTAATGATTGCATGTGGGGGATCTGCAACAGACTTACCAGAGCAGACGCCAATGTTAGCAAAAATGTTTAATGTAGTAGATAGCTTTGACACACATGCAAAAATACCAGAGCATTATGCAAAGGTTAATGAGGAAGCCCAAAGAGGAGAAACAATTGGAGTCATCTCATGTGGTTGGGATCCAGGAATGTTCTCACTAAACAGACTATATGCTAATTCAATATTACCAAAAGGTAATACATATACTTTTTGGGGAAAAGGAGTTAGCCAAGGACACTCTGATGCGATACGTCGTATTGAAGGAGTAAAAGATGCTCGTCAATACACAATACCTATCGAAGAAGCTGTAAATCGTGTAAGAAACGGAGAAAATCCTAATTTAACAACAAGAGAAAAGCATTTAAGAGAATGTTTTGTAGTTCTTGAAGAGGGAGCAGATGAGGTAAAAATAGAAGCAGAAATAAAGAATATGCCAAATTATTTTGCTGACTACGACACGACAGTTCACTTCATAAGTGAAGAACACCTATTAAGAGAACATTCAGGATTACCACATGGAGGTAGTGTACTTCACAGTGGAGTAACAGGAGTTGGAAACAAAGAGGTAATAGAATATAAACTAAACCTTGCCTCAAATCCAGAGTTCACAGGTGCAATCCTTGTTGCAGTTGCAAGAGCAGCATATCGAATGAACAAGAACGGAGAAAGTGGAGCAAGAACAATGTTCTCTATTGCACCACAATTAATGAGTCCATTATCAGAGGAAGAGTTAATAAAAAGATTACTTTAATAACGGCAACATAATCCCAAAAGAAAAGTGGCTTTGCCACTTTTTCTTTTGCCGATTTAAGTTTCCGAATGTCTGTAACTGTAAATGAAGAAATCTTAAATTTCCCTGCAATAACTATTGAAATTATTAACATAAAATATTATAATCTATAGAAGTTAAAAAAGAAATAACAATTATAATGAAAAAATTTAAAATAAAACTAAATATAAAAGTAAGAAGGAGAATAAATTATGGAAAAAGTCATTATATACACAGATGGAGCATGTTCTGGTAATCCAGGACCAGGGGGGTGGGGAACAATACTTATGTATAAAGAATACAAAAAGGAATTATCAGGAGGAGCAAAACAAACAACTAACAATATAATGGAAATAACAGCAGTATTAGAAGGTTTAAAAGCATTAAAAATGGAATGTGAAGCTGAAGTATATAGTGATAGTGCATATGTAGTAAACACCTTTAATAATCACTGGATAGACGGTTGGAAAAAAAATGGATGGAAGAATTCCCAAAAAGAAGAAGTAAAAAATAAAGAACTGTGGCAAGAATTAGATTTATTAGTAAAAAAATATAAAGTAAAATTCATAAAAGTAAAAGGACATAGCACAAATAAATATAATAATAGATGTGATGAATTAGCGCGTAATGCGATAAAAGCGCTATAAATATTACAAAAAAATTACAAAAATATTACAGAATAATTATATTTTTTATTATATATTGAAAAATAAAGTAAAATGAAATATAATATAAAAAATATTAGTACAAATGAATGGAGGATAAAATGGAAAGTTTTGCTGAATATATCTTAAATGAAAATAACTATTTTAAAAAAATAGAAATAGCATATTATTTACATAAAAAAGCAAATACTTTTTTTGATAAGTCAGTTATATATAAAGCAGAATTAGCAAGAATGTTTATAGAAACAATGAACCTAGACGTCGATGAAAACCTAATAATAACAGCATGTCTATTATATGCAAGTAAAAAAATTAATTGTACAACAGACTTAGAAAAAATGAAATTTTATGCAAAAGACGGAGCAGAATATTTATCAGAGTTTGGATTTAATGAAAGATTTTGTCGTATTTGTGAAGGAGTAAATAGATATAGTGGATTAGAACCTAGAGAACCAGAAAGTGATATTTTAGAATTAGTAGATAATTTAGGAGCATTACTATTAAATGGAGAAGAAAAAGCCTCTCAAGGAATTAAAAATGCAATGGAATTATTAATAAATGAAAACTTAAAAGATGTACAAAATCGATATATAAATGAGTTTAAAGAATTTATATACAAAGAAGAGGGGGTAATGATAAATGCAAGCAACTAAAATATCTAATAAAATAGACACAAATGGAGAAATTAAAAACAATACTAAACTAAATAAAGGAATAAGTAAATTATGTACATATATAAAGCAAGAAAACACTTCAATAGGAGCAATATCAATGAAGTATAACTTTGAAGAGATAGAATTAAGAGGAAAGATATTAACAAAAGAAAAAAATATATAAGAGGGCACGAAATATCGTGCTTTTTAATATAATTAGACAAGAAAGGAATGATAAAAATGTACGAAATATTTGCAGACTTACACATTCACATAGGAAGAACAAAAAACAATAAACCAATAAAAATAACAGCAGCAAGAAGTCTAAACTTTGAAAATATAGCAAAAGAATGTGTAGAAAGAAAAGGAATAAACATTGCAGGAATAATAGACTGTGCATCACCATATGTGATAGAAGATATAGAAGAATTTTTAGAAAATGGAGAAGCTTATGAAATTGAAGATGGTGGGATAATATATAAAGACAAGCTTTGTATAATCTTAGGAAGTGAAATAGAAACATCAGAAAAAAGATCTGATGGAAAAAAAGGATGTGCACATAATTTATGCTATTTTCCACATCTAAAAGACATAAAAGGATTTTCAAAAGAAATGGAAAACCATATATCAAACATGACATTAAGTTCACAAAGAGCAGACATATCAGCATATGATCTAATTGATATAGTAGAAAAATATAACGGAATATTAATACCAGCACATGTATTTACACCACATAAAAGTTTTTATGGACATTGTACAGATAGATTAGAAAAAATATTTAAAGAAAAATTTGATAAGATATATGCAATAGAATTAGGATTAAGCTCAGATACATATTTAGCAGATCAAATATCGGAACTAGAAACACGTACATTTTTAACAAACTCAGATGCACATTCATTACCCAAAATTGCAAGAGAATATAATAAAATTCAAATTGAAGATATTAGTTTTAAGGAATTATTAAAAGCATTAAAAAATGAAGATAATAGAAAAATATTATGCAATTATGGACTTAATCCTCAGCTAGGAAAATATCATAGAACATATTGTGAAAACTGTGAAAAAACAATAGAAGGAAAAGCACCAGTAACAAAATGTGATACTTGTGATAGTCAAAATATTACTATGGGAGTTTTTGATAGAATAGAAATGATAAAAGACAAGAAATCAAGCAAAAGTCCTAACTTTAGACCACCATATATATATCAAATACCATTAACGTTCATTCCAGGGTTAGGAGGAAAAACAATAGAAAAACTATTAGCTCAATTTGGAACAGAAATGAATATATTACACAAAATAGAAAGTGATGATATAGAAGCAATTGTAGGCTCAAAAACTGCAAACCAAATAATACTAGGAAGAGAAGGAAAACTAAAACTACAAGTAGGTGGTGGCGGTGTATATGGAAAAGTATGTACTTACTAAAGGAGTAAAAATAGAACAAATACATTGAATTTCTAAAATATGTATGATAAAATACGAAATATGTAGAAAAAAATCAAAATGGAGGTACGCAAAATGGCAGAATATTCACCTATGATGCAACATTATATAAATATGAAAGAAGAATATAAAGACTGTATTTTATTTTACAGATTAGGAGATTTCTATGAAATGTTCTTTGATGATGCAATAGAAGTATCAAGAGAATTAGAACTTACATTAACGGGAAAAGAATGTGGGATGGAAGAAAGAGCTCCAATGTGTGGAATACCTTATCATGCAGCAAACGTATATATAGCAAAACTAATAGAAAAAGGATATAAAGTAGCAATATGTGAACAATTAGAAGACCCCAAAAACACAAAAGGAATGGTAAAAAGGGGAGTAGTAAAAATAGTAACTCCAGGAACAGTATTAGATGAAACAGTATTAGATGAAAAGAAAAATAACTATATAATGTCAATATATAAACAAGGATTATTCTTTGGACTAGCAGTATGTGATATATCAACAGGAGACTTTTATGCTACACAAATAAAAGAAACCAATAACTTTGCAAAATTATTAGACGAAATAGCAAGATACTCACCAGTAGAAATAGTAACAAACGAATTAATGAGTTCTACAATAGAAGAAATGTCTAAAATTTCTCAGAGATTCGAAAAATGTTATATATCAAAATATGATGAAACATACTTTGATATAGACATAGAAAAAATAAAAAACAAACATCAAATATTAGACATGAAAGAAAATGAAATAACAGAATTTAAAGATAAATTATTAGTAGTATCAGCAGTAAATGCCTTAATATCATACATAACACAAATGCAAAAGATGGAAATAGAAAATATAAATGCAATAAAAATATACAACACAACAAGATATATGGCACTAGACATTACAGCAAGAAGAAATTTAGAAATAACAGAAAGAATGAAAGACAAAAGCAAAAAAGGAACTTTGCTTTGGGTATTAGATAGAACATTAACATCAATGGGAGGAAGACATCTAAGAAGATGGATAAATGATCCACTTATTGACATAGAAGAAATACATAATAGACTTGAAGCAGTCAAGGAACTAAAAGAAGATTTAATTCTAAAATCAGATATAGGGGAAAACCTAAAAAAAGTATATGATATAGAAAGACTTGTAGGAAAAATCTCATATGGAAATGCAAATGCAAGAGACATGGTATCATTAAAAAACTCTTTAGGAAAAATACCAGAAATAAAACAAATATTAAGCACAACAAAATCTCCAATGCTAAAAAATCTATATGAAAATTTAGATGAAGTAAAAGAAATTCATGAATTAATAGAAAAAGCAATAGTAGAAGATCCGCCAATAGTAATAAAAGAAGGAAATATAATAAAAAATGGATATAACGAAGAAGCAGACAAATATAAAGAAGCAACTACTAATGGAAAAAAATGGTTAGTAGAATTAGAAGCAAAAGAAAGAGAAAAAACAGGAATAAAAAATCTAAGAATTAGTTATAACAAAGTATTTGGATATTATATAGAAGTAACAAAATCATACCTAAACTTAGTACCTGAAAACTATGTAAGAAAACAAACATTATCAACAGGAGAAAGATATATAACAGAGGAGCTAAAAAAATTAGAAGAAGACATATTAGGAGCAGAAGAGAAATTAGTAGAATTAGAATACAACTTATTTTTAGAAATAAGGAATAAAATAGCAGAACAAATAGACAGAATACAAAAATCTGCAAATATAATAGCAACATTAGACGTTTTAACAGCATTTTCAACAGTTGCAGAAGACATGAACTATACAATGCCAGAAGTAAATAATGGAGCAGAAATAGTAATAAACAATGGAAGACATCCAGTAATAGAAAAAATGTTACCAAGAGGAAGCTTTATAGGAAACGATACTTATTTAAACAAAACAAGTGATAGACTATCAATAATTACAGGACCTAATATGGCAGGGAAATCAACATACATGAGACAAGTAGCACTAATAACATTAATGGCACAAATAGGAAGCTTTGTACCAGCAGATAAAGCTACAATAGGTGTAGTAGATAAAATTTTCACAAGAGTTGGAGCATCAGATGATTTAAGCATGGGAGAAAGTACCTTTATGGTAGAAATGATGGAGGTTGCCAATATCTTAAAAGATGCAACAAGTAACAGCCTAATAATACTAGATGAAATAGGAAGAGGAACATCAACATATGATGGACTATCAATAGCTTGGGCAGTAGCAAAATACATATCAGACACAGAAAAATGTGGAGCAAAAACATTATTTGCAACACATTACCATGAACTAATAGAACTAGAAAACGAGCAAGAAGGAGTAAAAAACTATTCAATAGCAGTAAAAGAAAAAGGAGAAGACATCATATTTTTAAGAAAAATAGTAGAAGGTGGAACAGACGAAAGCTATGGAATACACGTAGCAAAACTTGCAGGAGTACCAAAAGAAGTACTAAAAAACGCAAATGAAATATTGAAAAGCTTAGAAAGAAAAAGTATGTTAGGGCAAAAGAAAATGGAAAAAGAGAAAAAGGACGAAGTAGTAGGACAATTAAGTATGTACAACTATAAAATAGCAGAAATAGCACATGAAATAGACAAGATAAATGTAGAAGAACTAACACCAATAGAGGCGTTGAATATATTAGTAAAGTTAAAAGAACAAGCATCATAGGTTCACCAAAATTGGAGTTTGTAGGGATGATAAATTTTTAGGATAATTTAAAATTGTAGAGAAATGTAGGGGCACGGCGCACCGTGCCCATTGAAATAGGCAAAAATTATAACATTTAACATAACAATAAAATTAAATGGTTATAAATACATTTTGCGATGAAGTACAAGCTTTCACAGAAAGCTTATAACCAAATTCTCAAAGCCAGAAGGAGGAAAGTATTCTCCTCTCTGGCTTTTCTCCATTATATATACAAATAACAAGATATGAAATGGTAAAAACTTTGTAAAAATACAAAGTTTTTTCAATATTTTGAAAAAACTTGACTATAATATATAAAAGAAGTATAATAAAAATATAGTAGGAGGAAAAAAGTCTATGATAGAAAGAGATAATTATTTAAAAATATTAAAAAATTTTAAAGATAAGCAGATAATAAAAGTAGTAACAGGAATAAGAAGATGTGGAAAATCTACTTTAATGGAACTATTTCAGAAATATTTGAAAGAAAATGGAGTAGGAGAAAATCAAATAATTTCAATAAATTTTGAAGATCCCAATTTTGAAGAATTAACTGATAGAAAAAAGTTATATCAATATATACAAGAAAGACTAATAAAAGAGAAAATGACATATATATTCCTAGATGAAATACAAGATGTCACAGAATTCGAAAAAACCGTAGACGGATTATTTATTAATAAAAATGTAGATATATATATAACAGGTTCTAATGCATATATGTTATCATCAGAACTTGCAACATTACTTTCTGGAAGATATGTAGAAATTAAAATGTTACCATTATCATTTAAGGAATATATATCAGCTTTTGAAGATAAAACAGACTTATCAAGGAAATTCAGAGACTATCTAAGATACAGTTCATTTCCTCAATCAATAGAACTATATAAGGCAAATCCAGAAAATATAAATATATACTTAGAAGGTATTTTTAATACAGTAGTCTATAAAGATGTAATATCAAGAAAAGGTATTGCAGACAAAAATATATTAGAGAGTATAATAAAATACTTATTTAACAACATAGGAAGTAGTTGTAGTATAAAAAAGATAAGTGATACTTTAACATCCATGGCAAGACAAACATCATACAATACAGTTGCAAATTATGTAGAAGCATTAGTAGATAGTTATATTTTATATAAAGCAAATAGATATGATATAAAAGGAAAAGACTATTTAAAAACGCAAGAAAAATATTATACAGTAGACATTGGACTAAGATATTATTTATTAGGAAAAAAAGCAGGTCAAGACATGGGACATATTTTAGAAAATGTAATATATCTTGAATTACTAAGAAGAGGATATAAAGTATATATAGGTAAATTAGATGAATTAGAAATAGACTTTGTAGCACAAAACTTTGAAGGAATAGAATATTACCAAGTGGCATTTTCAGTAAGAGATGAAAAAACATTAGAGAGAGAGCTAACACCACTAAAAAAAATAAACGATAATTATCCTAAATATATAATAACATTAGACGATGATTTAGAAGCAGACTATGATGGAATAAAAAAGATAAATGCGATAGATTGGTTATTAAGTTGAAAAAATAAAATAATTGTGATAAAATACAATACATGTTTAGCGGAAGGAATGGAGTTTAAAGTGGAAATAAACGAAGAAATAGAATACCAAAAAGAATTCATAGACAAAGTAAGAAATTTAAATAAAGATAAAAATTTAACATATAATATCCTTACTATGGGATGTCAACTAAACGAAAACGATTCTGAGAAATTATGTGGAATGATAGAAAAAATGGGATATACTAAAATAGAAGAATCGAAACAAGCAGACTTAGCAGTAATGAATACATGTTGTGTTAGAGAAAATGCAGAAGATAGATTATTTGGAAAGCTAGGAGAACTAAAAAAAGCAAAAGAAGAAAAAGGTACAATAATTGCAATTGGTGGATGTATGATGCAAGAAAATCATATTCAAGAAAAACTAAGAAAAAGTTATCCTTATACAGATATTATATTTGGAACACATACATTACATAAATTTCCAGAAGATTTATATAATGCTTTAAAAGAGAAAAAAAGAATAGAAGACATTATAGACATAGATGGAGAAGTGTATGAAAACATTCCTATAAAAAGAAATGATAAATTAAAAGCATCTGTTACAATAATGTATGGATGCAATAATTTTTGCAGTTATTGTATAGTACCATATGTTAGAGGAAGAGAAAGAAGTAGAAAACCAGAAAATATTATAGAAGAAGTTAAATGCCTTGCGGATAAAGACTACAAAGAAATAACATTATTAGGACAAAATGTAAACTCCTATAATGGTGGAGAAAACTATAATTTTGCAAACTTATTAACAGATGTAAATAAAATAGAAGGAATAGAAAGAATAAGATTTGTATCTCCGCATCCAAAAGACTTTACAGAAGATGTAATAAAAGCGATTAAAGAATGCGACAAAGTTTGTAAGATTATACATCTCCCGTTACAATCAGGAAGTACAAAAGTTTTAAAAGAAATGAATAGAAAATACACAAAAGAGCAATATTTAGAGTTAGCACAGAAAATAAAAAGAGAAATACCAGATATAGTATTTTCAACAGACATAATAGTTGGCTTCCCAGGAGAAACAGAAGAAGATTTTGAGGACACCTTAGATGTTGTAAAAAAAATAAACTATGAACAAGTATATATGTTTATATATTCAAGAAGAGTTGGGACACCAGGAGATATGATGGAAAACCAAATACCAGAAGAAATAAAACATAAAAGATTTGATAGATTAAAAGCATTAGTAGAAGCACAAACAGAAAGTAATAGTGAAAAATATGTTGGAACAAAACAAAAAGTTCTAGTAGAAGGAAAAAGTAAAAACAATGATGAAATGCTAACAGGAAGAACAGAAACAAATAAAGTAGTAGTATTTGAAGGAAACAATGATTTAATAGGAAAAGTAATAGAACTTGAAATTGTAAGAAATGCTATATGGTATTTGCAAGGGGAGATAAGCACACACAATTTATTAAAAATAGAATAATTTAAGACAATTTATAATATATGTAATATTATAAATCGTAAATAAGGAGGAATGATTATAATCATGGAAGAAATAATAGGAATAATCATGGCAGCAGGAAAAGGAACTAGAATGAAAACAGAAAAAGCCAAATGCGTACATAAAATATATGGAAAAGAAATGGTAAAAAGAGTTGTAGATACAGCAAAAGAAGCAGGAATAAATGAAATTATAACTGTAGTAGGGCATAAAAGAGAGCAAGTAGAAGAAGTTTTAAAAGATTCTGTTAAATATGCATATCAAGAGCAACTCTTAGGTACAGGAGATACAGTAAAACAAGCACTTCCACTTTTAAAAGGAAGAAAAGGAAAAGTGGTTGTTTTATCAGGAGATGTTCCTATTATAAGACCATCAACCCTAAAGAATTTAATTAAGAAAAGTATTAAAGATAAAGAATATGCAACAGTTTTAACTGCAATTTATGAAAATCCAACAGGCTATGGAAGAATAATTAGAGATATTGGTGGAAATGTAAAATCTATAGTTGAAGAAAAAGATGCTAATGAAGAAGAAAAATTAATAAATGAAATAGGAGCAGGAGTTTACTGTTTTGATATTGAAGAATTATCTTTAGCTTTAAATAAAATAGACAATAATAATGCTCAAGGAGAATATTATTTACCAGATGTTATAAAGATAATGAATGAAAAAGGTTTAAAAACAGGTGCTGTTATTATAGATGATAATACAGAAATACTAGGTGTAAATGATAGAGTCCAACTAGAGCTAGTAACACAAGTTCTAAAACTTAGAATAAATACAGAATTAATGGAAAAAGGTGTCACCATTGAAGATATGAACTCTACATACATCTATGATGATGTAGAAATAGGAATAGATACAGTAATACACCCTAATACCACAATTAAATCAGGAGTAAAAATAGGTAAAAACTGTGAAATCGGACCAAATGCGTATATAAGGGAAAAATGTAAAATTGCAGATAATGTAAAAGTAGGAAGCTTTGTAGAAATAAAGAAAACAATTATAGGAGAAGGAACAAAAGTGCCACACTTAAGTTATATGGGAGATTGTGAAATTGGAGAAAACACAAATATAGGTTGTGGAACAATTACATGTAACTATGATATACACAAAAATAAGAACAAAACAGTAATAGGAGATAATGCCTTTATAGGTTCAAATGTAAACTTTATTGCACCAGTAAAAGTAGGAAATGATGTCTTAGTAGCAGCAGGCTCTACAATAACAGAATATGTACCAGATGGAACTTTAGCAATAGCAAGAGAAAGGCAGATAAACAAAGAAGAATGGAATAAATAAGAGAGGGTTCTAAACCCCTCTTATTTATTGTTCTTAAAACGAAATTTTAACAATATAATATATAAATAAGGAGAATAAATTTATGAATAGAATATATTATTTTGATCATGCAGCCACAACAGCTGTTGATGAAGAAGTTTTAAGAGAAATGATACCATACTTTTCATATAGCTATGGAAATCCATCATCTGCATATACAATAGGTAGACAAAATAAGATGGCAATACATATAGCAAGGCAAAAGGTAGCCAAAGCGATAAATGCAAAACCAAAGGAAATATATTTTACAGGATGTGGGAGTGAAAGTGATAACCTAGCATTAAAAGGAATAGCATATGCAAATAGTAAAAACAAAAAGCATATAATTACAACTAAAATAGAACATCATGCAATATTAAATACTTGTAAAACATTAGAACAAGAAGGAGTAGAAGTAACATACTTAAATGTAGATAAAGAAGGAAAAATAAATTTACAAGAACTAGAAAATTCAATAAAAGAAAGTACAATTTTAATATCAATAATGACAGCAAACAATGAAATAGGAACAATCCAGCCAATAAAAGAAATAGGAAAAATAGCTAGAAAACATAAAATACTATTTCATACAGATGCAGTTCAAGCAATAGGAAACATAAGAATGGATGTAGAAGAAATGAATATAGATTTATTATCAATGTCAGCACATAAATTCTATGGACCAAAAGGAGTAGGAGCATTATATGTAAGAGAGGGAATAGACTTTAAAGAAATACAAGATGGAGGACATCAAGAAAATGGAAAAAGAGCAGGAACAGAAAATGTAGCAGGAATAGTAGGAATGGGAAAAGCAATAGAACTGGCATATGAAAATATAGAAAAGTACAATAAAAAATTAATAGAACTAAGAGAATACTGTATAGAAGAACTGCAAAGAAAAATAGGCAAAATAAGAATAAATGGAGCAAGAAAAGATAGACTACCAGGGAATATAAATATTTCATTTTTAGGAGAAGACAGTTCAGACTTACTATTAAAGTTAGACGAAAAAGGAATTTGTACATCAGCAGGATCTGCGTGTAGCACAGGAGATACAAGCCCATCACACGTACTAATGGCAATAGGGTTAAATAATGAGGAAGCAGAAGGAGCACTAAGAATAACACTAGGAAAAGAAAATACAAAACAAGACATAGATTATTTAGTGAATAGTATTGTAAATATTACAACATATAGGTAATAAATATTAAGTATTTTTATTGGATAATTAATAATGAATAGTTAATGGTGAAGGGCGACCATTGGTCGTCCGTCATTTAAGGTTAGCATTAACAATATATATAAAAAATATCAAATGTATTGAAAAAAATTTTCTTTTATGGTATAACGTTGTTATAAAAATAAGAAATGAAGGAATATATGAAAAATATAAAAGATTACAATTTAGATGAATTAAAAGAAGAAATGATTTCAATAGGAGAAAAAGGCTATAGAGCAGAGCAAATCTTTAAGTGGATATATGTAGAAAATGTAACAGACTTTAATGAAATGACAAACCTTTCACTAGAACTAAGAGAAAAATTAAAAGAGAATTATACATTAGACATATATAAAATTATAAAAAAGCAAGAATCCTCAGATGGAACAAAAAAATACTTATTTGATGTACTAGACGGAAATGCAATTGAAACAGTACTTATGCAATATAAACATGGATATAGTATATGTGTATCATCACAAGTAGGATGCAAAATGGGATGTAAATTTTGTGCATCAACAGGAATAGCATTTATAAGAAGCCTTACATCAGGAGAAATTGCAGAACAGATATTAGCAGTCCAAAGAGATACAGGAATAAAAATATCCAATGTGGTATTTATGGGAATAGGGGAACCTCTTGACAATTTTGAAAATGTCATAAAAGCAATAAAAACAATAAATAATCCAAAAGGACTAAATATAGGAGCAAGACACATAAGTATATCTACATGTGGAATAGTTCCAAAAATCTATGAAATTGCAGATATGGACTTACAATGTACATTATCAATATCTTTACATGCAACCACAAATGAAAAAAGAAGCAAAATGATGCCAATAAATAATAAATATAATATAGAAGAATTAATAAAAGCATGTAAATATTATATAGAAAAAACAAACAAAAGAATATCATTTGAATATGCATTAGCAAAAGACAATAATGACAATTTAGATGATGCAAAAGCTTTAGTAAAGCTCTTAAAAGGAATGTTATGTCATGTTAACTTAATTCCAATAAATAAAATAGAAAACGGCAAATTTGATACAAGTACAAACGAAAATGTTATAAAATTTAGAGATTACTTAAATGAATGTGGAATAGTAGCCACAATAAGAAGAGAACTAGGAGACGATATAGAAGCTGCTTGTGGGCAGTTAAGAAGGAAAGAAGGAGGCAACATATGAGGATTTATGCAGGGACAAGCGTAGGAAGAATTAGAGAAAAAAATGAAGACTATTATTATGCAAGCCAAAACGATTTAAAACTATTCATAGTTGCAGATGGAATGGGACGGATATAATGGTGGAGAAATTGCAAGCAAAACCGCAACAGAAACTGTAAAAGAATACATAGAAAAAAACATAGAACAAACTAATGAAGAAAAAGAAAAAATTTTTAACATGATATCTAAAGCAATGGAATATGCTAATAATGTAGTCTATGAAAAATCACAGGAAGATGAAGAACTATTAGGAATGGGAACAACAATGGAAATCTGTTTAATAATAAAAGATAAATTATACATAGGGCATATTGGAGATAGCAGAATATATAGAATTAGGCGAGGAGTAATGCAAAAATTAACAGAAGACCATAGCTATGTACAAGAACTGGTAAATGAAGGAACAATAACACCAAAAGAAGCAGAACATCATCCTAAAAAAAATATGTTAATGAAAGCATTAGGATGTGCACCATATGTAGAACCAGATATTATAGAAAGAAGTATACAAGCTGGAGACATTATTGAAATGAATACAGATGGTTTAACAAACATGGTATCAGTAAAGGAAATTGAAAAAATAATAACACAGGAATCTGATAATATAGTTAAGGACTTGATAGAAAAAGCAAATAATGCTGGGGGACTAGACAATATAACAACAGTTATAGTAAAAATGTAAATATATTATAGATAAAAAAATCTTAGGAGGTTTAAGATGGGGCTAGAAGGTAGATTATTAGGGAATAGATATGAAATAATAGAACAGATAGGAAATGGAGGAATGGCTACAGTATATAAAGCAAAATGCCATGTATTAAATAGATATGTTGCAGTAAAGGTATTAAGAGATGAATTTACCACAGATGAAGAATTTATAAAAAGATTTAATACAGAAGCACAAGCAGTAGCAAGTTTAACACATCCCAATATAGTATCTGTATATGATGTTGGACATGAAGGAAACTTATATTATATAGTGATGGAATTAATAAAGGGAAGAACATTAAAAGAAATTATAGTTTCAGAAGGAGCACTTGCATGGAAATGGTGTGTAAATGTTGCAATACAAATTGCATCAGCCTTAGAAACAGCACATAAAAATAATATAATACATAGAGACATTAAGCCACATAACATAATAATAACAGAAGATGGAATGGCAAAAGTCACAGACTTTGGAATAGCAAAAGCAGTTTCAAACTCTACAATTACAGCCTTTGGAACAACAATGGGTTCTGTGCATTATTTTTCACCAGAGCACGCAAAAGGAGGAATAACAGATGCAAAATCTGATTTATACTCTTTAGGTGTAGTAATGTATGAAATGCTAACAGGAAGATTACCATTTGATGCAGACACACCAGTATCAGTTGCACTAAAACATCTTCAGGAACAACCAATAGAGCCAGTAATAATAAATCCAACAATTCCACAAGCTGTAAATAAAATAATAATGAAATCTATGCAAAAAGATTCGAGCCTAAGATATCAAAACGCTGGGGAAATGTTAAAAGACCTAAGTATAGCACTAAAAAATCCAGATGCAGATTTTGTAAATATAGAAAACACAATAAGAGACTATCCTACACAAACCATATCAACTATTTATTCAAAACCAATAGAAGATAAAGTAAAAGAGAAGGAAAAAGATATGGAAAAAGAGAAAAAGAATAAATTTAGTGAATTTATAGGAAAACATAAAATAATTTCTACAATAGTAGGTCTTATAATATTATTTGCTTTAACTATAGCCATAACAAGCTTTGCATTTGACATTACAACACCAAAAGATGTATTAATACCAGACTTAGTAGGTTTAACTTTAGAAGATGCTAAAACAAAAATAGAAGAATCTAAGCTCGAAATAGAAGTTAAAGAAGAAAGATATGATGCAGTAATAGAAGCGGGAAAAATAATTTCACAAGATCCAATATATAAAGAAAACTACAAGATAAAAGAAAAATCAAAAATTAATGTAATAGTAAGTCTTGGACTAAAAATAGTAAAAGTTCCTAAAGTTACAGGAAAAACACTAGAAGAAGCAAAAGAATTACTTGAAAAAGAAGACTTAGTAGTTGTTGTAGAAGAAGAACCAAGTAAGAAAATAGAAGCAGGATATGTAATTAGTCAAGATGTACCAGAAAATGCAGAAATTGGAGCAGGTTCAACAGTAACAATAAAAGTAAGTACAGGAGTAGAAAAGAGTTTAGTACCAAATGTACTTGGAAAAACAGAAGCAGATGCAAGAAAATTAATAACAGATGCAGGGCTAACCTTAGCAACAACACTAAATGCAGAAGATACAACAAAAGACAATGGAGTAGTATTAAAACAAAGTCTTAATGCAGGTGATACAGTAGAAAAAGGTTCAAACATAACAATTACAATAAATAAAATAGAAGAATTCATTACAGGAACAATTAATTTAAACTTAAAATCACTATTAGGAACAAGTATAGAATATGTAGAAACTGAAGAAGAAGACACAGGAGAAACAATAAAGACAGCAAAAGTATCAGAAGTAAAGATTGTAGCAGGAACAGATACTATTTATTCAAAAAAAGTAGCACAAGACAAAACAGATATAACAGCAACAGTCACAGGAAAAGGAACAGTAACAGTAAAAGTATATGTTGATGATGTTATAAAGAAAACCACAACAATTAATTTAAACCAAACCACAACATTAACAATAGAATAAATTTAGCAGTAGGGGCACAGCTAAAGCATAAGTCATTTGTAGCTCACATTGTTTCGCACAACTGACTTAATTGCATGTGCCCTTTTATAAAGAATAGATTTAAGTTAGGAGAATAAATGCAAAAGGGATTAATAATAAAAAATATAACAAATACATATTATATAAAATCAGGTAAAACTATTTATGAAGCAGTAGCGAGGGGAAAATTCAAACAAGAAGAAATAGCACCGACAGTTGGAGACAATGTAGAAATAGAAATTACAGATGAACAAAATAAAAAAGCCATAATTGAAAAAATAATAGAAAGAAAAAACTTTTCAAGAAGACCCAAAGTGGCAAACCTAACAGGATTAATATGTGTTATTGCAACAAAATTACCAAAGCCTGATTTATTAATGTTAGACAAGCAACTAGCATTTGCCGAATATTTTAATATAAAACCCACAATCATAGTAAATAAAATGGACTTAGATGAAAACACAGCACTAGAAATAAAAAATGAATATTCGAATATAGGCTATAATGTGATAATCACAAATGCAATAACAGGAGAAGGTATAAAAGAAATAGTAAATAGAACCGAGAACAACATACAAATACTAGCACTTTCAGGAAATTCAGGGGTTGGAAAATCATCAATAATAAATAAGATTTTAAACAAAAATGAAGCAATTGAAGGACAAGTTAGTATAAAAAATAAAAGAGGGAAAAACACTACAACAATTACAAGCTTATATGAATTAGAAGAAAATATTTACATTGTAGATACACCAGGATTTTCAACTTTCGATATTACTGAAATAGAATCAAAAGACTTAGATAAATATTTTATAGAATTTAGAAATTATTTAACACAATGTGAATATCAAGGATGTTCACATATAAAAGAACAAAATTGTGGAATAAAAACAGCAGTAGAGAATGGTAAAATTTCAAAAAATAGATATGATAGATATTTAAAAATATATGAAGATTTAAAATACAAGGAGGAACATAAAAAATGGTAGAAATATCAACATCAATATTAAGTGTAGAAAAGGAAAAAGCCACAAGGACGTTTTATAACTTAGAAACAGCACATACAGATTACATTCATATAGACGTAATGGATGGAAAATTTGTACCAAATAATACTCATAACATAATGAAAGAATATGCAACAACAATAAGGCAAATCTCAAATATTCCATTAGATATACACCTAATGACATATAATGTAAAAGACTATATAGAACAATATATAGACTTAGAACCTAATATAATAACATTCCATATAGAAGCAGTAGAATCCAAAGAAGAAGTATATGAAATTATAAAATTTATAAAGGATAACAATACAAAAGTAGGTATTTCTGTAAAGCCAAATACAAAGATAGAAGATATATATGAATTTATACCATATATACATATGATATTAGTTATGACAGTTGAACCAGGATTCGGTGGACAAAAACTTATACCAGAAACTTTAGAAAAAGTTAAAAAATTAAAAGAATACGTAGAAGAAAATAATATAGAAATAGACATAGAAGTAGATGGAGGAATAAATTTAGAAACAGTGGAAATGGCAAAGAAATCAGGAGCAAACATTCTTGTTTCTGGAAGTTATATAATAAAATCAGAAGACTATAAAAAAACAATATCAAATTTGAAAGTGTAAAAAGTCATATAGACAAAGAAAAAATATTTTCTAAAACCCCTTGAAAATATATGTAAAATATGGTAGAATAAGCATGTATGAAAAGAGAAAAAACTTTTTTCATCCTTTCTCGTAACTAGATTACGGGATATATATCCAAAAGGAGGTGAAAAATAATGAATAAATACGAAAGTGTTGTCATTATTGGTCAAGATGTTACAGAAGAAGGAATCAAAGCTCTTATAGCTAGATTTACAGACTTGATTAATACTGATGGAAAAGTTGAAAATGTTCAAGAAGTAGGAAGAAAAAAATTAGCCTATGAAGTAAAAAAGAACACAGAAGGTTACTATGTAGTATTTAATTTCGAAGCAAAACCAGAACTAATAGCAGAACTAGAAAGAAACTACAGAATAACAGACGAAGTCATAAAATTTATAACTGTAAGATTAGAAGATTAAAAATAAAAACTAGGGAGCCAAAACTGAGAAAGAAAGAAGGAATTAAATATGAACAAAGTAATTTTAATGGGAAGATTAACAAGAGATCCAGAAGTTAGATACACACAAACAAACAATACAATGGTAGCAAGCTTTAGTTTAGCAGTAAATAGAAGATTTGTAAGGCAAGGAGAAGAAAGACAAGCAGATTTTATAAATATTGTAGTATGGAGTAAACTTGCAGAATTTTGTAGTAAATATTTCAAAAAAGGTCAACAAGTAGGTATTATAGGAAGAATACAAACAAGAACATGGGATGATGAACAAGGACAAAAACACTATGTTACTGAAGTCGTTGCAGAAGAAGCATACTTTGCAGATGGAAAAAGAGATTCAGAAGGAACTTCTTCAAACTTTGAAGACACATTTGGAAACACTGCTACAAACCCAAATCCAAATCCTGATTTTGAGGTTACACCTAGTGATGATTTACCATTTTAAAAATTAGATAGGGGGAAAGAAGAATGGCAGACAAAAAAAATAATAGAAGAAACAATAACAATAATGATGAAGATTTCAATCCGAAATTCAAAAGAATGAGAAAAAAAGTATGCATACTTTGTAGTGATAAAAACTTAGTATTAGATTATAAAAATCCAGAACAATTAAAAAAATTCATAAATGAAAAAGGGAAAATACTACCAAGAAGAGCTACAGGTGCTTGTGCAAAACATCAAAGAGATATAACATTAGCAGTAAAAAGATGCAGACAAATAGCTTTATTACCTTATTCACAGAATTAATAAATAGATTATTAGCAGTTAAAACTATTGAAATATATTAGTTTTAACTGCTTTTATAGTATTCATATATAAAAGGCTGTAATCGCTATTGCTTTTAAATTTCCTCATTTACTTTCGTATAAACTTAAATCGGCAAAAGAAAAGGTAAAGCCACTTTTCTTGTATTAAGAATAAAACACAAAATTATGCTAAGGATAATATAATAATATTGACATGTGTACTACAGTGTAGTACAATAATAAAAGGAGTTGATAACTATGAATATTTCAGTAAGATTAAATGAAGAAGATACAAAGTTAATAAAAACATATGCGCAAATAAACAACATCTCTTTATCAGATTTAATTAGAAAGGCTGTACTAGAAAAAATTGAAGATGAATATGACTTAGAATGCTATAAAAAAGCAGTTGAAGAATATGAAAAAAATCCCAAAACATATACAATGCAGGAAATAAAAGAGGAGTTGGGATTATAATGAAATATAAAGTTATATTTTCCGAAAAAGCCAAGAAACAATTAAAAAAATTAGATAAACATATTTCATCGCTAATAATTGGGTGGTTAGAAAAAAACATTGAAGGATGTGAAAATCCAAGAATACACGGAAAAGGTTTAGTAGAAAACAAATCTGGACAATGGAGATATAGAATTGGAGACTATAGAGTAATATGTAAAATACAAGATGAAGAAGTTATAATTTTAGTATTAGAAATTGGACATAGAAGAGATGTATATAGCAAATAAAAAAGAAAGGACTTAAACCAAAATGTCAACAGAACTAGAAAATTGTAATACATGTCCACATAAATGTAATATTAATAGAAAAGAAAAAGTAGGAAGATGTAAGGGGACTGATAAAATCAAAATTGCATTATATTCATTACATAAATTTGAAGAACCATGTATTAGTGGAGAAAACGGCTCAGGAACAGTATTTTTTTCTAACTGTAATTTAAACTGTATATTTTGCCAAAACTATGAAATAAGCCAAAAAGGAAGAGGCAAAGAAATAACAATAGAAGAATTAGCAAATATATTTATAAAACAACAAGAGAATGGAGCAAATAATATAAACCTAGTATCACCTACAATCTATGCTTATCAAATAATAGAGGCAATAAAAATTGCAAAGGAAAATGGATTAAATATACCAATAATATATAACTCAAATGGATATGAAAACATAGAAACCATAAAAAGATTAGAAGGATATATAGATATATACTTACCAGATTTAAAATATTATTATAATGAACTAGGAGAAAAATACTCAAAAGTAAAAAATTATTTTGAAATAGCAACAAAAGCTATAAAGGAAATGTATAAACAAGTTGGAAGTCCAAGTATAGATGAAAAAGGAATTATAAAAAAAGGAGTTATAATAAGGCATTTAGTACTACCAAATCATATAGAAAACTCAAAAAGGGTTTTAAAATGGATAAAAACTAATTTAGGAAATAAAGTTTATGTAAGTATAATGGCACAATACTTTCCAACATATAAAGCAATGCAAAGCGACTTAAACAGAAAATTAACAAAAGAAGAATATAAGGAGATAGAAAATTATTTATATAAATTAGACTTAGAAAATGGATATATTCAAGAATTAGGAGAACATGAAGAAGAATATGTTCCAAATTGGGAGTTCTAAAAATAAAAACCTAGCATATACATATTAATATGTATATGCTAGGTTTTTATTTTTAATTTTATAAATTGGGGGTGTGGGGATGAATCGACTCTTTTGCCTTCTAAAACCCTCCGTCAGCCTTCGGCTGCCACCTCCCTTATTTAAGGGAGCTGTCACGCAGTGACTGAGGGTTCTTGTACAAACACAAATTTAAAGGAGAAAAAATGGAAATTTTACAATATTTCCCATTAAGGATAAGAGAAAAAATAAACAATAAAATAGGACAAGAATATCATGATTTAGAAGAAATAAGAATAAGAGTAAATTGTCCAATAATTTTAAAATTTAACAATAAAGAAGAAATAATTGAACATAAAGTTACAAATGAAGATACAAAAGAAATATTGCAATTTGTATGTGAAAACTCAGTCTATGCCTATCAAAATGAAATAAACCATGGATATATAACAATAAGAGGAGGTCATAGAGTAGGAATTACAGGAAATTGTGTTATAGAAAACGACAAAGTAATAAATATTTCACACATATATAGTTTAAATTTTAGAATATCAAAACAAAAAATTGGATCAGCTAATGAAGTCATTAAGCATATTATTGATATAGAAAATAACAATATATTTACTACTTTAATAGTTTCACCTCCAGGAGCAGGGAAAACCACGATTTTAAGAGATTTAATAAGGCAACTTAGTACAGGTATTGAATACATAAATTTTAAAGGTAAAACAATAGGAGTAGCAGACGAAAGAGGAGAAATAGCAGCAATGTATAAAGGAATTCCACAAAACGATGTAGGAATAAGGACAGATATTTTAGACAATGTCCCTAAATGGGTAGGAATGGAAATGTTAATAAGGTCTATGGCACCACAAATAATAGTTGCAGACGAGATAGGAAATATAGAAGATGTAAATGCCATTAATTATGCTACATCATGTGGAGTAAAGGGAATCTTTACAGCACATGGAGAAACTCTAGAAGATATAAATATGAATTTATATTTAAGAAAAATAATAGAATTAAATATATTTGAAATAATAATTTTCCTTGATAAATCAAATAAAGGAAGAATAAAGAATATATATCATTTAGACAAATCAGAAAAAGATAGTTCTAAAAAGTACAAGCAATGAATATATATATTTAGAAAGGGGAAATTGAGTATGTTATTTATAAAAGGTATTATATTATGCTCAATATTTGGTGGCTCCACATTAGTAGGAATAATAATATCTAATAAATATAAAAATAGAACTATACAATTATGTGAAATGAAAAAAGCACTCAATTTTTTTGAGGCGAAGATAGAATATACATATGAGCCAATAGCAGACATCTTTATAGAAATTTCCAATAACATAAAAAGAGAAATTGGAAGCATTTTTAAAATAGCAGCAGTAAAAATGAAGGAAACATCTGCAAAAGAAGCATGGGAACACTCTGTAGATATATCACAAACAAATTTGCTTAAAGAAGATATAGACATAATAAAAGACTTTCGGAAAAATATTAGGACAAACTAATTTACAAGGACAACTTGGTAAAATAAGATTAACACAGGAATTTTTAGAAACACAAATACAACAAGCACAAGCAGAAGAGAATAAAAACAAAAAATTGTACAAGACTCTAGGAATGCTTACTGGTGTTGGACTAGTAATAATTTTAATATAACAATTCTTTTCCAATATAGTTTTTATAAAGTAATGAAATAAAAATGGAGGATATTCACATGGATATTAATTTATTGTTTAAAATTGCTGCAATAGGAATTTTAGTTGCTGTATTACATCAGGTACTTGTAAGAGCAGGTAGAGAAGATCAAGCAATGATGACCACTTTGGCAGGACTAGTTATAGTATTAAGTCTAGTAATCAAAGAAATCAGCACATTGTTTGATACGGTTAGAACATTATTCAATCTATAATTGATTGAATAATAATTATTATTCAAAGAAATTGCCTGAGTAATGTAGGGGCGATTATCAATCGCCCGTCCTTCATAGGAAATACTAAATTGTTTTATCAAAAAAGGAATGATATATAGATATGGATATTATTAAAATTATTGGAATTGGCTTAATTGCAGTAATAATAGTTATTATTCTAAAGCAATATAAACCAGAATTCACAATATATGTATCAATTTGTGCTGGGATTATTATTTTAGGACTTGTTATGACAAGACTAAGTGGAATAATACAGTTATTAACAGAATTGTCAAACAAAGTTAGTGATACAAATGGATTTTTAACAGTTCTGATAAAAATTACAGGTATTGCATTCCTAACAGAGTTTGCAGTGAGTATATGTAAAGACTCAGGAGAAAGTGCTATTGCATCAAAAGTAGATTTAGGAGGAAAAGTAATAATAATATCAATGTCAATACCTATAATATCAGCATTGCTAGAAACTATTGTACATGTTTTACCCTAAAGAAGAAAAATTGAAAAATAATTTTAACAATTTTTTTCAATTTAATTAGTCCTTTGAAAAGGAATGAGAGTAGAAATGAAGTTAAAAAGAATTTTACTGATAATGGTAATATTAGTATTTGCGATACCAACTACAACTTTAGCAAGTGAAGAAATAATACAATCAGCAGAAGAGATGTTAGACATATCATCATTTATAACAGAAGCACAAAAATACACAGACAATGTATTTAAAGACATAGATTTTTCGGAGGTATTAAGTTCTGCAGTTACAGGAGATATAGATGAAGCAAGTATTGCAAAGAAAATAGTAAATCTTTTAGGAATAGAAATAAAAAATCAGATTATAATGATTGCTAGCATAATAATTATTATAGTTGTACATAGCATATTAAAAAGTGTAAGTGATGGATTAGAGAATGGCGGAATAAGCCAAATTACATATTTTGTTCAGTATATATTAATTGTAACATTAATAATGACTAATTTTGCAGGAATAATATCTAGCATAAAAGATACAATACAAAACTTAGTTGGATTTTCCTATTCATTAATTCCACTATTACTAACATTAATGATGATAACTGGAAATCTAGTAACAGCAAGCACAGTACAAACTATTCTACTAGTAATGATAACATTTATAGGAAAATTTATTTCAGCCTTTTTACTACCTATGGTACTAATTGGAACATCACTAGGAATAATATCAAAAATATCTGACAAAGTCCAAATAGATAAAATAGCAAAAACTTTTAAATCTAGTGTAGTGTGGATATTAGGAATAGTGTTAACAGTATTTACAAGTGTACTATCATTAGAAAGCAGTTTAACAGGACATGTTGATAAAATCACTACAAAAACTACAAAAGCAGTAGTATCAAATGCAATTCCAGTAGTAGGTAAAATTTTAAGTGATACAACAGAAATGGTATTAGGAAGCGGAATAGTATTAAAAAATGCAGTTGGAATAATTGGTGTAATTGTAATAATAGGAATATGTGCAATGCCAATAATTAGACTAGCAGTACTTACTGTCCTTTATCATATTTTATCAGCAGTATGTCAACCAATAGCAGATAAAAAAATAATAGATATTATAGAACAGATGAGAGATACATTTAAAGTATTATTAGCAATGGTATGCTCAATATCTGTAATGTTAATAATAGGAGTAACAATAGTAATAAAAGTTTCAAACATATAAAAGAAGGGGGAAATATAATGATTACATATATTAGTTCATGGGCACGACAAGTAATAGTAAGTGTCGTAGTTGCAATTATATTAGAAATGATATTATCTCCTAATAGTAAAAGCACAAAATACATAAAAACAGTAATAGGAATATATGTTGTATATACAATTATTGCTCCAGGATTAAAACTTATAGGAGGAAAAAATTTAGACTTTGCAAATATAGACTATGAAAATTATCTAACAAGTAGTGAAATATATCAAAACTTAGAAAGTAATGTATCAAAAATTGAGACTGATAGTTTTGAAGAAACATATAAACTAAATTTAAAACAAGATATGGAAAATAAATTAAGAGAAAAAGGTTATATTATAAGCAATATAAAATTAGAAGTTAATTTAGAAGAAAATAATGAACAATATGGAAGAATCAAAAATATAGAACTTAATATATCAAGAAAGGCAAATGAAGATAACAATGAAAATGAAAAAAGTGAAATAGGAGTAGATAAAATAAAAATCGGAGAACAAACTAATTCAACAATAAAAAAAGAATTAACAGAAGAAGAGGAGCGTGAGATAAAAATGTTTATAAGTGAAGAATATGGTATAAACAACAAGCAAATTTCAATAAGATGATATATGAAAATAATTTTAACAATTCTTTTCCAACAAATGTTGGTATAAAAGAAAGGAATGGTATGAAATATGTTAAAAGAAAAAATGCAAATGATAAAATCCAAATATCAAGGAAAAACAGATAAAAAGAAGATAGAAAGTCTAGTTGTATTTATAATAATACTAATAGTAACATTAATTGCAATAAATACAATCTGGAAAGATGATGCAAAAACAAAAGATGACAAATCAGAAGAAAGTTCAGGCTATAAAATATTAGCAGATAATACAGACGATAAGAAAAAAGTAACAGTAGATGAATTGGAAACAAAATTAGAAGAAATATTATCAAAAATGGAAGGAGTAGGAAAAGTAAATGTAATGCTTACATATTCAAAAGGAAGCGAAATAGTACCAATGCAAAATGAAAACTCAAAAGTATCAACAACACAAGAAACAGACTCAGAGGGGGGCACTAGAGTTATAGAAGAAAAAGATACATCAAAAGAAATTGTATATTCAGATGGTTCAAAAATAGAAACACAAACAGTAATAAATCCAATAGTAAAAGGAGCAATAGTAATTGCAGAAGGTGCTTCAAATGCAACTGTAAAAAGCAATATAATATCAGCAGTAGAAGCGATTACAGGACTCGCTACATACAAAGTTCAAGTCTTTGAAATGAACTGATAATTGCAAAATAACAATTCTTTTGCAATTAAAATATGTGTAATATACACATTTAAAATAAAAATATACAATAGGAGGAATAAATTTATGAAAATCATTAAAAAAAATGAATTAACCATATTGGTAATAGCATTAATGTTAGTAACAGCAGGATACTTAGACTATATAGGAAAAAATAAAACAGAGGAAGTAAGTTCAGAAATTACAAATCAAGAAGAGGTAGCTTCAAATCCGAACACAGAAGAACAACAAGAAGAAATAGCAAAACTAGGAGATGCAAAATTAGTAAGTGATAATCAAGAACAAACTCAAGAAGTATTTAGTGAAGAAGAGAAAAAAGAAGAAGAAAAGAAAGAAACAAAAGAAGACGATGGATATTTTGTATCAGCAAAATTAGACAGAACAAATATGTATTCACAAGTAATAGAAAACTATCAAAAAATAATAGAAAATCCAAATGTATCAGAAGAACAAAAAGCAATAACTACACAAGAAATTGCAAGAGTAAATAAAGAACAAAATTCAGTGATGATATCAGAAAACTTATTATTAGCAAAAGGATTTGATAAATGTATAATATTTATAAATGATAAAAGTATAAGTGTAATCATTGGAAAACAAGATTTATCACAAGAAGAAATTGCACAAATCCAAAACATAATATCTAGAGAACTAGAAGCAAGTGCAGACAATATACATATTTCAGTGAAATAGACATATGATACCTTTTGTTAGAAATTAGATAATATCGTAGGGGCACGGCGCACCGTGCCCAAATAGATAGTTGTTACAATTCACAGCTATCCTAACATAAAAATTTGTGTTTGTAGGGATGATAAATTTTTATATGAATTAATGTAGGGGCGCCCTTTGGGCGTCCGTTGAAATAATAGGATTTCAAACATTTATATTAATTATAAAATATTAATAAATGTAGGGGCGGGCCCTGTGTCCGCCCACCAAAATGATACAAATTATAATATTTTTATTTATTATAAATATATTTCATTTAATATTTAAATAAATAATGCAAATTTAAAATTTCTGCAATTCAACGGACGCCCGAAGGGCGCCCCTACAATGGATTGC
>CAOKMR010000010.1 GCA_948469815.1 uncultured Clostridiaceae bacterium
ATTATATAAAATTTATAATTATCTATTTGGGCACGGTGCGCCGTGCCCCTACGATTATCATTCATTATTTATTAAAATTTATCATCCCTACAACCCCCAATTTTATATTAGGATAGCTGTGAATTGTACATGAGAAAATCCCAAATTAGAAAGAATCTATAGAAAATATTGATAAAAAAAGCAAATTGAAATATAATAGGTAAAGTAAAAAAATAAAAGAGAGGACAGAAGATGAAGGATAATAAAAAATTAAAAATAGTAATATTTATATTGGGATTATGGGGATTTTTTATGGCAGTAATGTTAATAAGTAACATAGTAAGCACAAGAAAGTCATTAGACAAGATAATATATAATGCAAAAGTAGAAGCGGAAAAATCATTAATATCAAGTGGACTAGCAGTATACACAAAAGACATTGAAAATGAAGATGTAGGGGAAAGTTCTTCCTCTGCCAAAAATTTACCAGAAAACACAACATCAACACCACAACAAGCAGGAACAATTGTGCAACCAAAAGGAAACTGTAACATAGAAACAGTAACGGCGATATCAGTAGGAAATGGAGATACAGTACCAGTGCCAATAGGATTTTACTATGTAGGAGGAAATCTAAATACTGGAGTAATAATAAGTGATGAAGAAGCAGACCAATATGATGGACAAACAGATAAAACAACATGGGAATACACAACAAATTTAAAAGGAAATCAATTTGTATGGATACCATGTACAGAAGAGCAATATGTAAAAAGTGAAGTATGGAATGGAACAACACAAAAGCCATCAGGAACAACACAAAAGCCATCAGGAACAACATCTACAGTAGGAACACTATGTGATACAGGTTGGGACAAGACAACATATACCTCAGAATTACCACAAATAAGAAAATATGGAGGATTCTATGTAGGAAGATATGAAGCGGGACTAGCGAAAACAATAACAGAATTTACATCAACACAAACGCAAACAGGTTCAAATCAGGTATATAATAAAGAAGGAATACCTCAAAGTAGAGCAGGACAAGTACCATGGATGTTTATAGATTGGAATATGTCACAAAAAAATGCAAAAAGCATGTATAATACAGAAAGTGTAAGTAGTGGATTAATAACTGGAACGCAGTGGGATGTAATGTTAAAAAAAATAGTAGAAAAAACAAATTTAACAGAAAAAGACCTAACCAATTCAGGTAACTGGGGAAACTATATGGACAATAGTATAGAGTATAAAGGAAGAATGGCAAGAATATTGCAATCAGATAAATGGAAATTAGAGGCATTTGGAGGAGAAAAACAAGGAAAGACAAGTAGTTATAGTTCAAGCAATGGAGATTTATTAACAACAGGAGCAAGTAAGCAAACAGAGAAATATCATATATATGATGTAGCAGGAAACTTAATGGAATGGACAGATGAGGTATCATTATATAAAGAGGGAAACGGAAATGAAACAAATGCTCAGAATAGAGTTATGCGTGGTGGAGGAGCGCGTTTTTTATCTACTGATCGCCCAACGTGTTACCGTCATAACACTAATAAAATTACGACTACTAGTATTAGTGTTGGATTTCGTGTAGTACTTTATATCAAATAAGAAAACGACAATTTTGTTAAGGGACGGAGAATTTTGCCAAAATTCTCCGTCCCTTATGGCAATAGCAATGTGGGAAAAATTGTAAAATCTAACAATACATATTGAAAAAACAACAAAAATCATATATAATAGCAATGTTAGAAAGGGAAAAGGAGAGTTTTATATATGTTTCAGAAACTAGAAGATGTTGAAAAAAGATATGAAGACCTAACAGAAAAGATAAGTGATCCAGAGGTAATTGCGCAAAACAAAGAATGGCAAAAAATGATGAAAGAGCACTCAGAATTAACACCAATAGTTGAAAAGTATAGAGAATACAAAAAGTTAGAGCAAAGCATAAAAGATAATGAAGAAATGTTATCAGACCCAGAGCTAAAAGAATTAGCACAAGAAGAGATAAAAAATGCAAAAGAAAAATTACCACAAATAGAAGAAGAAATAAAAATACTATTAATACCTAAAGATCCAGACGATGATAAAAACACAATTTGTGAAATCAGAGCAGGGACAGGAGGAGAAGAAGCAGCATTATTTGCAGGAGAGTTATTTAGGATGTATTCAATGTATTCAGAAAGAAAGCACTGGAAACTAGAAGTATTAAACGAAAATGCAACAGAATTAGGTGGATATAAAGAAATAACATTTATGATATCAGGTAAAGGTGTATATAGTAGAATGAAATTTGAAAGTGGAGCACATAGAGTCCAAAGAGTACCAGAAACTGAAAGTAATGGTAGAATTCAGACATCAGCAGCAACAGTAGCAGTATTACCAGTAGTAGAAGATGTACAAATAGATATAAACCCAGCAGACATAAAAATGGAAGTATTTAGGGCATCAGGAGCAGGAGGACAACATATAAATAAAACTTCATCAGCAGTTAGATTAATACACATTCCAACAGGGATGGTAGCAGAATGTCAAACAGAGCGTTCACAAGTACAAAACAGAGAATATGCAATGAGATTACTAAAATCAAGATTATATGAAATAGAAAAAGAAAAACAAGATGCAGAATTAACAAATGCAAGAAGAAGTCAAGTGGGTTCAGGGGATAGAAGCGAAAAAATAAGAACATATAATTTCCCACAAGGAAGAATAACAGATCATAGAATAGGAATGAGTATTTATCAAATGGAAGATTTTCTAAACGGAAACTTAGATGGAATGATAGATGCATTAATTACTGCAGATACTGCTGAAAAATTAAAAGGACAAAACGATTAAAAAATAATTGCCATTTGGCGTAGTCGGAACGACATAGCGTGAAAAATTTATGAAATAAATTTTACTCGCAAGAGAGACTTCGATTGAAATCAAATCAACGTACAACAGTACGCCTCATTGATTTCAATCTTGTTTGCCTAGCCAAATAACAATTATTTTTTAATCTAATATATATATTAAGAAAGGGATTAGATGATATATGAACGATTTAATAGAAGGATTAAATGATAAGCAAAAAGAAGCGGTACTTGCTACAGAAGGACCATGCCTAATAATAGCAGGGGCAGGAAGTGGAAAAACAAAAGTACTAACACATAAGATAGCATATTTAATAAAAGAGAAGAATGTTTTGCCATGGAATATATTAGCAATAACATTTACAAACAAAGCAGCAAATGAGATGAAAACGAGAACAGAAAATTTGTTACAGAATGCAACAAATGATGTTTGGATAGGGACTTTTCACTCTATATGTGTTAGAATATTAAGAAAATTTATAGATAGAATAGGGTATGACACATCATTTATTATATTTGATACCTCAGACCAAAAAAGTTTAGTAAAAGATTGCTTAAAGACATTAAATATAGATGACAAGTTATTTACAGACAGAAGTGTAATGTATGAAATAAGCAATGCAAAAAACGAAATGTTAGAGCCTGGAGATTACTCAAATAGAAGCTTTGGGGACTTTAGAAAAGAAACTATAGCCAAAATATATGAACTATATCAAAAAAGATTAAAAGAAAACAATGCACTAGATTTTGATGACATTATAAACTTAACAATAAAGATACTTATGCAAGAACCAGATGTATTAGAATATTATTCAAATAAATTCAAATATATATTAGTAGATGAATATCAAGATACAAATAAAGCACAGTTCACATTAATAACATTACTTGCAGCAACACATGGAAATATAACTGTAGTTGGAGATAATGACCAAGGAATATACTCTTTTAGAGGTGCAGATATATCAAACATATTAAACTTTGAAAAAGACTTTATAGGAACAAAAATAATAAAACTAGAGCAAAATTATAGATGTACAAAAAGTATTTTAAATGTTGCAAATGCAGTAATTAAAAACAACCCAACAAAATATAAAAAAGAGCTATGGACAGAAAATGAAGAAGGAACACTAGTTACAGGATATAGAGCAGATAATGAATATGATGAAGGAAGATATGTAGTAAATCAGATAGGACACTTAAAATATCAAGAAAAATTCAATTACTCAGACTTTACAGTATTATACAGAATGAATGCACAATCACGTAGTATAGAGGAAATTTTAAACAGAGAAGGAATACCATACAAAATTATTGGTGGACTTAAATTCTATGAAAGAAAAGAAATTAAAGACGCAATAGCATATTTAAGACTTATACATAACCAAAACGATAATATGAGTTTAAGGAGAATAATAAACGAGCCTAAGAGAGGTATAGGGAAAACAAGCCTAGACAAAGTACAAGAACTTTCAGAAAAAATTGAAAAACCAATGTATGAAATAATAAAAAATGCTTCAGAATATGGTCTAAATAGAGTATACTTAAACTCAAGGGAATTCATAGAACAGATAGAAAGTTTAATTGCCAGAAGAGATAAAATGCCAGTCTCAGAACTTATAAAACAAACATTAAATGTAACAGGTTATATGAAAGCACTAGAAAATGAAAACACAATAGAAGCAGAATCAAGAATAGAAAACTTAGAAGAATTATTAACTGTTGCTATGGAATTTGAAAAGGAATCAGCTGAAAATACACTTGCAGAATTTTTAGAGGGAATAACACTTGCATCTGATTCAGATGAAATAGACGAAAATCAAGATAAAGTTACATTAATGACATTACACAGTGCAAAAGGACTAGAATTTCCAGTAGTATTCTTAGTTGGAATGGAAGAGGGGATTTTCCCAGGATATAAATCAATACAAGAAGAAGCAGGACTTGAAGAAGAAAGGCGTTTATGCTATGTTGGAATGACTAGAGCAAAAGAACGTTTATTCTTAACCTGTTCAAGAACAAGAACAATATTTGGGTCAACCTCATGTAACGCAGTATCAAGATTTATGAAAGAAGTTCCAAAGGAAATGTTAGAGGGATATGAAGACATATTTACATCAAATCAAGAGAATATATCTGAAGATAATAGATATAACTGGGAATATGGAGGAAGAACAAATAGTAATGTAAAAACTTATAGTGCAGTGGCAGCAAGCGCAGGGACAAAAAGTAATTCAAATTATCAAAGCTTTGGATTTAGAACAGCAGAAAGCTTTTTAAGCAATCTAAATAAAACAACATCATCACCTAACATAGATATATCAAAATATAAGCCAGGAGCAAAAGTATTTCATAAAAAATTTGGAGAAGGAATTATAAACTATATAGAAAGAGAAGAGGATGATTATAAAGTAGACATATCATTTGAAAAAGCAGGACATAAAAGATTAATGGCAAAATATGCAGGGCTAGAAGTATTATAGTAAAAATGGAAAAGGGAAAACAACTCTCTTTTCTTTTTTTCACAAAAAATAACATACCGCAAAAGAACAAATTCATAAAACAAAATTACTGAAAATTCTAGCAATAGTTACGGAAATAATTAATAAAAAAAATAAATTATAAAAAAAACTTGATATTTTTTTAATTGTAGTGTATGATATTTATATCAATTTTATAAATATCAAAAAACATATAAATTTTAGGGAAATAAGTAGAAATATAAGGAGAATAAAATATGAAAAAGTTAATAATAGCTTTATTAATAGTAATGTGCGTTTTATCTATGATTATTTCATATAAAGTTTATGCGTCAAGTGGAGAAGCAGTCTTAGAATCAAAAACAGGAAGTAAATTAATCGAGATAAAAGAAAAATCATTAAAAGAATTAGACGATTATGTAGAAGCATATGGAGATGAGACTTACGGATTTACGGCTTACATATTAAATAAAGTTAGATTTTTTAGTATACCATTATGTTTCTTAGGAATATCAATTGGAGCTATATATCAATATGTAATAGGAATTAGAAATATGGGTACAAGATACAAAGGATTCTTCGCTGTAATAGCATTTGTAACAATACTTATTATATGTCAAGTATTGCCATTTATATTTGTTGTTGTAGTAAAATTCGGAAGGAGTTAAACAAATGAAAGTTTTATTTGCAGTTAGTACAGAAGACATAGCAGAAAAGATAGTTAAAGTATATCAATCTGAATATAAAGAGATAATAACATCAAAAAACGTTTATTACTTTAATGCTATAATAAAAGAATTACAAAGAAATCAAACATATGATAGGATAGTAATAAGTGAAGACTTAGAGCCATTCACTAATAACAATTATGACACAATTGACAAATTTATATTTGAAAAATTAGATGGTATAAGTGATGAAGCCATTGACAGAGAAGGAAGAGATATACCAATAGTTGTAATATGCTCAGAAAGAAGAGAAAAATCAGATAATTTATTAGTAAAATTATTTTCAATAGGAGTATATGATGCATTAGTTGGAAATGATAGGACAATTGAAAATGTATGTAACCTATTAAATAAACCAAGAACAAAGAAAGAAGCTAAAACTTACTATAAAATTGATCAAGGTGAATATGAACGTGAAGACGAAAAAAATGTAAGTGAAGTAGAAATTCAAAACATTTTAGCACATTACAGAAAATTGGGCAGAAATGAAAGTAGATATGTTGAAAGTTTCAATAGTATTGCAGAACAATATAGTGATGAACAATTAAAAGTAATAATAAAATTCTTACCAATGGAAGTAAAAGCAGTACTAGAAGCTGAATCACCTAAATATCAATCAATAATGACATATAGTAGTGCAGGAGTTACAAAAAAAGAAGAAATAAAGAAGAATAATATAAATGTCTCTAAAATTATTGATAGTCATTCAAGACAGCCAACAGGACCAGTAATAATACCATCAGCAATTAGGAAAGGTAATGAAGTAAGGAAAATCGCAGAATCAATTCCAGAACCAGTACAAATAGAAACTGTAGGAAATGATACAAATGCAATACTCGAAGAAATTGAAAATATAGAAGGAGTAGCACCTATAGAGCCTATAGAGACTATAGCTTCAATAAAATCAACAGCTCCAATAAAAGCATCAATAGAACTTGAAGTAGAAGGTGTAAACCAACAAAATCAAGTGGCTCAACCAGTAAAAAGAGGAAGAGGAAGACCTAAAAAAATTACAGTTGAACCAGAACCAAAAGTAGAGCCTCCAAAAAGAGGAAGGGGAAGACCTAGAAAAAATCCAATTCCAGATATGGAAGTACAAGAACCAAATATTCCAAATCTCGAAACTACAACACAAGCACAGTCATTACCAAATTTTAAAGAAGAGGTACAATTACCAGGAGTAGAGGAGGAACCTCCAGTATTACCAAGTTTTGAAGAAGAAGCACCAATTTTACCAAGTTTTGAAGAAGCGCCAACTTTACCAAGCTTCGAAGAAGAAGCACCAACTTTACCAAGCTTTGAAAAAGAGGAACCAACAGTATTACCAAGTTTCGAAGAAGAAATAGAGAGTGTACCAAATTTTCAAGAGAGAAGACAACCAAGAGTACCAAGCTTTAAAACAAGGGAACCAGTACAACCATCTAAAATAGGTGAACCATCAGTATCACCATTATCAGAATTTGGGAATAATGAAAGAATTACATCACAGATTAATAATAAACTATATGGAAATGATGAAGGAATTACATCACAGATTAATAATAAACTATATGGAAATAATGAAGGAATTACATCACAAATTGATAATAAAATATATGGAAATAATGAAGGAATTACATCACAAACTGATAATAAATTATATGGAAACAATGATTATGGGACATCATTAAATAAAGAATTGCAAGAAACAGAAGATGAGGATCAAAGAGTAGATATTTCATATTTATTAACACAAGACAAAAAAATAGTTTCATTTGTAGGAACCTCAAAAAATGGAGTATCTTTCTTAGTGAATAATATTGCAGATATATTATCAAACAGAGGTATAAAAACAGCAATAGTAGATTTAACAAGAAATAAAAATTCATACTATATCTATACAGAAAATAGAGAAGAATTAAGAGAAATTGCTTACTCATCTATGGAAAACTTAAAACAAGGAAGACCAGTTGGAATAGAAGTAAACAGAAATCTAACAGTATATACATCATCACCTAATGTTAAAAATTCAGGATACAGTATAGAAAATATGTTAACAACTCTAGTAAAAAATTATTCTTTAGTACTATTAGATTGTGATTATTCAACAAACAAAGAATACTTTAGAGTAGCACAAGAAATATACATGGTTCAAAGCATGGATGTTTTAACAATTCAGCCATTAACAGAATTTTTAAGAAAATTGAAATTAAGCAATATTTTGCAACCAGAAAAATTAAGAGCAGTTATAAATAAAGCACAAAAAATAAGAGGACTAAATGAAGAAATGATAGTTGGGGGAATGTCAACTTATAATGATCCAGAGATGTCTATACAAGACAGATTATTTGATATGAAAACAATAAGTAAAACTGTAATTCCATTTGATATGGACTCATATTCTATATATCTATCAGGAATTGCAAATTGTGAAATATCAACTAGAGGATATAATAAAGTTTTCCTAAACTGTTTAAACAGACTAGCAGATCAAGTATATCCAGTAATATCAGGTGGTACACTTAAGAGAAAAAATAAAGAAAAAGCTAATAATTCAGGTTATATGAACTATGAACAAAATGGATCAAGATTCTCAAATAATATGAGTAGCACTTTAGATGAGATGAAAAGACAATACAAATAGGAAAAGGAGTGACATATGCTGATATGTGGATAATAGGTGTAATAATAGTATTAGTTGCAATAATAATAATGTTAATATTATTTAATATAAAGATTCATAAAGAAATTAACAATTATAAAAATATAAATCAGAAAATAAATGGTCTAAATGTATTGCAAGATTTTATGGCAACTGTTGGAGACGCTATAAGTGTAGATGAAAAGATAAGAAAAATAAACGAAATTCTAATAGAAGAGTATGACATAAAATATTCTACTATTGTGGAATTCAATGGTACAGAATATGTGATAAAAGCTTCAAATGTTGAAGAAAAGCATTGGGACAACCTTAGAAGTCTGCATAACGAAGAAATATTTAGAGATAGTATAACAACTGCTACACCAAAATACATTACAGTAGATCAAGAAAATGAAAGACTACCATATCAAAAAAGTGAATTTGGAAGAGCGAAGGCAGCAATGTTCTTTCCTTTATATATAGAAAACGTATATATAGGATATTGGATAATAGAAAGTGGTGTACCACATGCTTTTGATAATATAGATACTACAATACTTGAAGTTGTAAAAGACAATATATTATCTGTATTTAGAATTGTTAATTATCAAAATATTGTTGAAAGTTTAACAAGAGAGGATTATTATTCAGCATTAAAAACAAGTGAATACCTATTTAATGAAGGAAGGAAAATAATAGATAAATACACTACATCAACAATATGTATGATTGGAATTGCAAATCTTGAAAGAATAAATAAAGAATTCAATAGAGAAACTGGAAACCAAGTAATAATAGACATGTGTGATTATATAAAAGAAAACCTATCAAGTGAATATATATTTGTAAGATATATGGGACCAAAATTTGTAATTGCATTTTCAGGAGCAGAGGTAGATGGAGTCACAAGATTTGTTATAGATCTTAAAAATGCAGTAGAAAATCTGGAAGTTGAAATGGTTGAAGACAATAAAGAAAATAACAAAAAGGGCAAAAAAAGAATTGCTAAGATTAAGTTAAACATTGTATTAACGACATACTATAAAGGAACAGCTTTAGAGAAGATTTTAAAAAAGCAAGAAGAATATATAGACAATGCACCAATAACAGAATATGATGTAAATAACATCTAAAAAATAGGAGGAAAAGAATATGGAAATGGATAAGACAATGAATTTCAAATTAGAAAGAGACAAAAATTTAAAAACTAAGGAAACTTTAAAACAAGTTTATGATGCTTTAGTAGAAAAAGGATATAATCCTGTAAATCAAATAGTAGGTTATATATTATCAGGAGATCCAACATATATCACTAGTCACAAAAATGCAAGAAACATAATAAGACAAATAGAACGTGATGAATTACTAGAAAGAATGGTAGAAAATTATATAGGGATAAATGAATAATATGCGAATATTAGGGATAGATTATGGTGATGCAAGAGTTGGAATAGCGGTTTCAGACCCTTTAGGAATAACATCTCAAGGATTAGAAACAATACATCATGGAGGAAACGATAAAAAAGTCCTAAAAAGATTAGAAGAAATCATAGAAGAGTATCAAATTGGTACAATAGTAATAGGAATGCCTTTTAATATGGATGGAACTAGCTCTGAGAGAATAGAAGTAACAAATAAATTTATACACAAACTAAAATGTAAATTCAATAAAATTAAGATTGAAACAATTGATGAAAGATTAACAACAGTAGCAGCACACAAAACCATGAATATTCTTAATATAAATAGGAAGAATAAAAGAAATATAGTAGATACTATATCTGCGGGATATATATTAGAAACTTATATAAATAAAAATTTATAATTTTAAACAGAAAGGTGTATGGGCGTCCTTTGGGCGTCAGTTTAATTAGATGCAATAAAAAAATAATAATAAGTTATATAAACAAATAATTATTTATATAGAAAGAAAGGAAGGAAAATAATGGATAACGAACAAAATGGAATGGAAGAAGAATTAGAAAATGTTATAGTTTTAAATGATGAAAATGGAGAAGAAGTTAAATTTGAATTTTTAGATTTAATTGAATTAGATGGAGAAGAATATGTAGTATTATTACCAGCAAGTGATGCAGAAGATGCTGATGAAGTGGTAATTTTACGAGTTGAAGATACTGATTCAGAAGATGAAGAATCTTATGTAAGTGTTGAAGACGAAGAAATTCTTAATACAGTATTTAATATGTTTAAAGAAAAATTTAAAGATGAATTCGATTTTATAGATGAAGACTAGATGTAGGGGTACATTGCATGTACCCCTATTTAATAATGAATAATAAAATTTATCAAAAGCGAGTATTACAAGGAAAGCGAGCTCAAAATCCGCAGTCATATATGGTACGTCTAAGGACATTTTGGGTGAAGCTTGACAAAGTAATACGAAGCTTTTCATAAATTTTTGAAAGGAAAAATAATGAATGTAGGATTTGTATCACTTGGTTGTAGCAAAAATTTAGTAGTAACAGAAGAAGTAATAGGACTATTTAGAAAACACAAATTTAATATTATAAACAATGAAAAAGATGCAGATATTATTGTCATAAATACATGTGGATTTATTGAAGCAGCAAAACAAGAAGCAATTGACACTATACTTGAAATGGCACAATATAAAAATGGTAGATGCAAATATCTAATAGTAATAGGCTGTATGGTAGAGAGGTATGCTGAAGAACTGAAAAAAGCATTGCCAGAGGTTGATTTATTTATAAGAATTAAAGACTACAACAAAATATGGACAAAAATATCAGAATTATTAAAAGCAGAAATATCAAATGATTGTTTAACATGGCAAAATAGAGTAATTACCACAGGAAATACAATGGCATATTTAAAAATAGCAGAAGGCTGTAGTAACTATTGTACATATTGTGCAATACCAAAGATACAAGGTAAATATATTTCAAGAGATTTTGAAGAGATTATAAAAGAGGCAAAGAGCTTAGCAGAAAAAGGAATAAAAGAATTAATAGTAATAGCTCAAGACACCACAAAATATGGAATAGATTTATATGGAAAACCAAGATTATCAGAACTTTTACAAGAATTGTGCAAAATAGATGGAATAGAATGGATTAGATTTTTATATGCATATCCTGAAAGCATTACAGATGAGCTAATAGCAACAGTAAAGGAAAATGATAAAATATGTAAGTACTTTGATATTCCAATACAACATATATCAGATGAAGTATTAAAAAGAATGAATAGAAAAAGTGATGGAGAAAGCATAAAACAATTAATTAGCAAAATAAGAAATCAAATTCCAGAGGCAATTTTAAGAACAACATTAATAGTAGGATTTCCAGGTGAAACAAATGAAGACTTTGAAAAATTATACAAATTTGTACAAGATGCAAAATTTGATAAATTAGGAGCATTTACATACTCAAAAGAAGATGGAACACCAGCAGAAAAAATGGAAAATCAAATACATTCAAGTACAAAAAAATCTAGATATAACAAAATAATGAAATTACAAAAAGAAATATCAGAAGAAAGACTAAAAAGCAAAATTGGAAAAACCTATAAAACATTAATCGAAGAAAAATCATTTGACGGAAGATATTTAATAGGAAGGACATATATGGATGTTCCAGACGAAGATGGAGTAGTATTTATAGAAAATACTAAAGACAAAGATTTAATAGGAAAATTTGTAGATGTAGAGATTATTAATGTACAAGAATACGACCTAATCGGTCAATTCAAAAAATAATCAGCATATTGCGTCGTTAGATTTCAAATGAAATCAAATCAACGTACAACAGTACGTCTCATTGATTTCATTTTCATCTGCCTAGCACTATACTAATTCTTTTTTGAATTATATAAAGGCTATAATCTCTAGCCCCCAGATTTTCTCCTTACAGTCGAAAACTTTGGTAGGGCGATAACAAATTAAAGAAAAATCTTTGATTTTTCTTATTTGTTCTATGAATTATAAATCGTTGTAGGGGCACATTGCATGTGCCCACTGGAAGAATCAACAAATTCAAATTGGGCACGTGCAACGTGCCCCTACGATAAAATATTATTAATAAAGAGAGGATAAGAAACATGGAAAATAATAGTTTAAAATATGATGTGAATATAGATGAAGCAAATCAAGCAAAAAAGGACATGGCAGACAGCTTAGCAACAGACAACAAAAGAGTATTAAATAAAATAGGAGCATTTTCATCACTATATGATATAAAATTTGAAGAATACAAAAATCCAGTATTAGTACTAAAAACAGAAGAACCAGGTTCAAAGCAATTAATAGCAGCACAATACGATAAATTAGAAAATGTATCATATGACATGATAAATCACTTAATAAACGATTGTATAGTAATGGGAGCAAAACCATTAACAGTTCAAGATGCTATAATTTGTGGAAAAATGGACAAAGTAGCAATAAACAAAATAGTAAAAGCAGTATCTGATGCATGTAAAGCACAAGGTTGTGTACTAACAGGAGGAGAAACATCAGAGCAACCAGGAGTATTAGAAGCAGGTACATATATATTAACATCAAGTATAGTAGGAATAGTAGATAAAGACAGAATAATAGATGGTTCAAAAATAGAAATAGGAGATGTAGTAATATCAGTTGAATCTAGTGGAGTTCATACAAATGGATATACATTAGTAAGACAAATAATGAAACAATCACCCAAAATATTAGAAGAAAAAGTAGGAGATAAAACTTTTATCGAAGCAATATTAGAACCACATAGATGTTATTACAAAACAATAAAAGACTTATTCCCAGAAAATATAATTACAGGACTTGCACATATAACAGGTGGAGGAATAAAAGAAAACTTAAACAGAATATTACCTGAAAATGTAAATGCAAAAATAGATGCAAGTAAATATCAAATACTAGACATATTTAAATTAATAAAAAAATATGGAAATGTTGAAGATAAAGAAATGCTAAGAACATTTAATTTAGGTGTTGGATTAACAATAGTAGCAAAAAGAGAAAATGCAGAAAAAATAATGAATCACATAAAGGAACAAGGAGTAAATTGTTACGAAATAGGAGAAATAGTGCCAGGAAATAAACAAGTAGAGGTAGTAGAAGAATTTAAATGGTAAATAGTAGGGGCACATTGCATGTGCCCAATAAGGAAACAAAAAATGCGCATTGGGTGCGCATTGGTGATGTAAAAAAATGTGTGGAAGAATAAAAGGGCAGGAACTAAATGTTCCTGTCATTATGTATAGACATAAATAGAAAAAATATTAAAAAAGTAATTGCCTAAATTCACTATACTGTAAAAAAATACATATAAAATAAAAAAGAGTAAATAATAGTAAACAGAATACAAAAAAAATCCAATTTTGTTTAATGAACTAGACAAAATTATTGACAGATATTAATGAATGTTCTATAATAAAATAGATGAGGAGGGTTGGAACATGATTATTCGTGAAAAATATTTATCTAAGATTAGACCATTTTATGATCAAGATTTAATAAAGGTAATAATGGGAATTAGAAGATGTGGTAAATCAATTATACTATTACAAATAATAGATGAATTAAAACAAAAAGGAATACCAGAAGCCCAAATAATATATATTAACTTTGAATATGAAGATTATGCATTTATAAAAAATGATATGGATTTACACAATTACATCAAAGAAAAAATAGTAAATAAAGATAAATATTATTTATTATTTGATGAGATACAAAATGTTGAAAATTGGGAAAAAGCAATAAATTCATTTAAAGCATCTAAAAATGTATCAATTTTTATTACTGGCTCTAATAGTGATTTACTATCTGGCGATCTTGCTACACATATAGCAGGAAGATATGTAAGTTTTAGAACATATCCATTCACATTTAAAGAAGTATGTGAATTAAAAAATGTAACAGATAAAAGAGATCGAGAAGAAGTATTTGATGATTATATGACATGGGGAGGAATGCCACAAAGATTTATTTTAACAGATGAAATTCAGACAAGAACATATTTATCAGATATTTATAATTCTATTTTAGTAAAAGATATTATAACTAGATTTAATATAAAAGATTTAGATTTATTTAATAGAATAGTAGAATATATAGTTACAACACTATCACAAAATTTTTCTGCAGAAAGTTTATCAAATTATTTCGCAAATAAAGATGACAGGGAAGTCTCAAAAGTAACTTTATACAATTATTTAGAATATATGTCAAAAGCTATGGTGATAAATAAGGCAGATAGATATGATGTTAGAGGCAAAAGAATATTAAATGGTAAATATAAATACTATTTAACAGATTTAGGATTTGGACAAATAATGAATGTTGGAAAAAGACCACAATTAGGAGCGTATTTAGAAAACGTTGTATATAATGAACTATTAGCTAGAGGATATGATGTTAAGGTAGGAAATTTAGAAAATGGAGAAATAGACTTTATAGCTACAAGATTTAAAGAAAAAATATATATCCAAGTTGCATACATTTTAGCTGATGATTCTGTTGTAGATAGAGAATTTGGGGCATTTAAAAATATAGAAGATAATTACCCTAAATATGTAATAACAATGGATAAATTTGATTTTTCACAAAATGGTATAATTCATAAAAATATAATTGATTGGTTGCTAGAAGAATAAAAGGGCAGGAACATTTAGTTCCTGCCCTTATGTATAAACATAAAAGTGGGAAAGAAATATTCCTGCGAAAATCATAAGCTAGTAATTAAATTATTTGTTAGCCATGTTGTTTTCAGCTTGTTGTATTAATTTTTTAACCATGTTACCACCGATTCTACCAGCGTCTCTTGAAGATAGGTTACCATTATAACCATCTTTTAAAGTTACACCAACTTCACTAGCTACTTCATATTTGAATTTATCTAAAGCGTCCATAGCTTCTGGAACTAATTTTTTGTTTGAATTGTTTGCCATTATCATTCACCTCCTAGAATAAAACGTTTTGCTATGAAACAATTTGGTCACCAAATCATTTCGTATTATATATTGTGCAATATCAAGAAAAATAAACAAGAAATATTTGGTAAAAATGTAAAACTAATACATGGAATAAGAAATAAAAAAATGTTAATATATATTAAAGGTTGAGAAATATTACAAATCAGGGCGTTTATAAAAGATTTCGTTAATTGTAAAAAAGTAAATTTTGTTCATTAACTAATATAAAAATAGTAAAATTCCCTATATTAAATTAGAATATTACAAAAATATTACACGAATATGACTTTTATATTACAAAAATTATAAACTGTTGAATATAGTAAAAATCTAGCGTATAATATAAATTAGTATGATTATTTGTAGAAAAAGGGAGGAATTTGAAATGGCATCAAATCCAATGCAAAGAAAAGCAAGAAATTCATTTTTATTAGGAGTATTTATTACAATGATAATAGCAGCAATTGTAATAGCATTCCTTTTGTATATGATGTATAAGCAAAAAACAGAAAGTGAAGAAATAGAAAATGATAAAATAACAGTTTATGTATTAATTAAAGATGTGGAATCAGGAACAAATGTAGCAACCAAGACTGAAAAAGGTGGAATACTAACAAAAGAATTAGCTACTGTAGAAGTAACAAGAAAAGCGGCACCTGAAACAGCAATAACAGCATCTAATTATTCAAATGTAATAACAGAAAACTCATTATTTAAAATAGATTTAAAATCAGGAACAATATTGTCAACAGATATGATAGTAGAATCAAGTGACAAAACACAAGATGATACAAGAGAGCAAGAATTAAACATGATAGTATTACCTTCACAATTAAAAGAAGATGACTATGTAGATATAAGACTACGTTTACCAAGTGGACAAGATTATATAGTAGTATCAAAAAAGAAAATATTAAAAGCAGATGAAATTACTATGTGGATAAAACTAACAGAAGATGAAATTCTAACATTATCAAACGCAATAGTTGAAGCATATCAAATAGATGGAACACTACTATATGCAACCACATATGTAGAGCCAGGAATACAACAAGCTGCATCAGTTACATATATTCCAACAAGAGAAGTATCACAATTAATAAATAGTAATCCAAATGTTGTACAAACTGCAAAAGATGAATTAGCAAAAAGATACAACAATGCTACATTATTGAGTGGAAGAAATGATATTATAAATCCAGCAGTAATGGCTATAGGTGAAGAAGCACAAGCAAATGTAGCAACAGGAACTGCTACAGCAATTGAAGCACAAAAACAATCAAGAGAAGATTATATTAAAGAACTAGAAACAAAACAAGCAACAACAACTACAATGACTGCAACTGAATAAAAAATATAAAATTGACAATCAGAAGAAAAGGAGAAAATATAATGAAAAGAGTCGGATTTATAGGAGCATATGATAAAGCAAATTTAATAATGTGTATTGCAAAAATTTTAACTATGAAAAATAAAAGAGTATTAATAATAGATACAACAGCAGAACAGAAATTTAGATACATAGTGCCTACTTTAGAACCGACTATGACATATATAACAACGTGGGAAGAGATAGATGTAGCAGTTGGGTTTAATAAATTAGAACATATATATGATTACATTGGGATTTCAGAAGAAACAGCAGAATATGATGTGATATTAATGAATATAGATAATTCAAATACATTAGAAAGCATGGAAGCAGAAAAAAATGACATTAATTGTTTTGTAACAGCTATGGATTTATACTCAATTAGAAAAGGAATTGAGATATTTCACAATATTAGAAGACCTATGAGATTAGCTAAAATTATATTTTCAAGGCAAATGAATGAAGCAGATAATGAATATATAGATTACTTAGCAGCAGAAGCCAAAATGCAATGGGATGAAAGACAAATATTCTTTCCATTAATATTGGATGACAAATATGTTGAAATGGACAACCAATTAATTTATAGACTTGGGTTAAAATCAATGAGTTCTTTATACAAAGATAGTTTAGCTCAATTAACAAGTATGCTATTTGAAAATGAAATTAAAGAACAAGAAGCAAAAAAAATAATAAAAGCATTAGAAAGGAGTGGCATATAGATGTCTATAATAACTTTTTGGAATAATAGCAAAAGTGGTCACATAGGACAAACATCATCTTTAGTAGCAGTAGCTACATTAATGGCAGTAGAGCATAACTATAAGATTTTATTGATTTCAACAGAAAATGGAGCTATGGAGTTAGATAAGGCATATGGTGTATCAGAAAATTCTGCTATGAAATTTTTAGGATTAAAAGAAGTAAGATTTAATTCTGGAATAGAAGGAGTAATGAAATTAGCAAACAGTGGTAAATTAACACCACAATTAATAGGGAATTTTACAAAAATAGTATTAAAAAATAGATTGGAAGTAATTGCAGGAAAAAAAGAAACGAATGAAGAAGAAAATGAAAAATTTGATGCTAATGGTTATCCAGATGTAATAAAAATAGCAAATAAATATTATGATATGGTATTTGTTGATTTAGATAGAGGACTAGAATCAAATATAACAAGAAAAATACTAGAAGCATCAAATTTAATAATTTGTAATATGGAGCAAAAAATTGAAGAAGTAGAAAATTTAGTAGAATTACAAAGAAAAGAAAAAATAGTAAATGGAAAAAATATTATGTACTTACTAAATAGATATGAAAAAAACTCAAAATATAATGCAAAAAATATTATAAGAAGTTCAAGAATGAAAAAAGACTTATATACAGTACCATATGACTTAATGTATAGTGATGCACTACAAGATGGAGTAGTAGATCAATGGATATTAAATCCTAAAATTAGAAAAGCAACAATAGAAGAAGAACATGGATTTTTCATATCACAAGTAAATAAATTTTGTGAAGGAATAATTTATAAATTACAGGAGTTACATGTGTTGGGGTAGTTTAAGGCATACAAAGGAGTGATATTGATAATGATAAATTTTATAATGATATTATTAATAATAATAGTAGCGATTTTTGGAATCTATAAGCTAATTCAAAGTAAAAAAAATGCAAAAGAAGAACAAGATGTAGAAGTAGATGACAAAACATATTCTTTAGATGTAATGTCAAAATTTATAAAAAGAAGACTGGATGAAATTACAAAAATAAACCTTTATGATATAGGATTATCAGAAGAAGAACTAAAAAGAAGAAAGAATAAAAAATACGAATTAAAAAAAGCATTAAAAGGTTGTACATATGGAGATGTAAATGATAAAAAATATGTAAAAGGAATAATGTTTGACTTACTACTTCAAGAATATGGAGTAAATGAAACTAATATATCAAAAGCAGTTCCATTTGATATTCCTTCATTATTAACACCACAAGATAAATTCGATATACTTATATATAAATATAAGCAAGAATTTGGATATGAGGCATTAACTCAATTTATAAAAAAATATGATTTAGCGTCATTAAAATATATACAAGGTGATGCTAAACCTTGCTATGTTATAACATCACAAGAAATATGTGATATATTTGAAAAAGAACAAGTTCAATTAGAATTCGATGAAAAACTAGAAGTTGTAGTACAAAGAATATATCAGTACTATAAAGGATATAGTGCAATAGATGAAATAAGAGATATGAATATAGATGGTGTATCAGGAGGTGTTTCTGGGTTACCAGAATCTTTCCTAAGCCAAGTAGCACAAACAGACGGAGATTATTTAGGACAAGTACTAGATAATAAAGTACCAAGGTCATGTGATAGTATATGGATATTCTTCCAAGGAAAATCAATAAGACTTGAATTCCTTTCATTCGGTAGTGAAAGTGAATTAAAAAGAGTATGTCAAAACATATATAAATATAACAATCCAGGACAATTATCAGACTCAAATGGTTATAAAATTAATGAAATGAAAGATGGTTCTCGTGTTGTTGTTGTTAGACCAAGTATGGCTGAAACATGGGCATTCTTTGTAAGAAAATTCGATGTAAAGCGTGCAACATTAGAACAAATTATTAAATGTGACGGCAAAGAAGAAGCAATAAATCTATTAAAATTCTTAGTAAAAGGAGCAAGAATCATATCACTTACAGGAGAGCAAGGTTGTGGTAAAACAACAATGCTAATGGCCATGATTGAAAATATATATGAAACTCTAAACATAAGGGTTCAAGAAACTGCATTTGAGTTACATTTAAGAAAAATATATCCAACAAGAAACATATTATCATTAAGAGAAACAGAAACAGTTTCTGGACAAGAGGGACTAGATGTTCAAAAGAAAACAGATGGTTCTGTTAATATCATAGGTGAGGTTGCAACAGACCCAGTAGCATCTTGGATGATACAAGCAGCCCAAGTTGCTTCAAAATTCACATTATTTACACACCACGCTAAAACTTTTCCAAACTTAGTAACAGCACTAAGAAACTCTATGTTAAGAACAGGAGTATTCAAGGATGAAAAAACAGCAGAAGAGCAAGTTATACAAGTATTAAACTTTGACATTCATTTGGTAAAAGACTTTAGAGGAAGAAGATACATAGAAAGAGTAACAGAATGTGTTCCAATAGAAAATGCAAATCCATATACTAGAGATTATAGAAAAGAAAAAACTTTAGAAGGAAAAATAGAAAAATTCATGGATAATGCAACAAACTATTTCCAAAATGTCACAGACAGACAAACATATGACTATGTTAATATAATGGAATTTAGAGGAGATGGTTATGTATTAACAAATAAAATCTCTGATAAAAATATAGAAGAAATGAGAATTAACATGGATGAAACAGATATAGAAGAATTTGATGCATTCATAGAAAGAAACTGGGGAAGCAAAGCAAAAAAGACAAAAGCGACTAAATAGAAACTTAAGAGAGGAGGGCCTAATTAAAGATGTCAACTAATACACTAAAATTTATAATAATTATATCTGTAGCTGTCTTTGGATTTATAGTTTTGGCATATATTTCCATAATGAAGAAAATAGACAAAAAAGATGTTAAACTTGCAAAACAGCTAAAAGAAGGAACAGAAACAAATAAATTTTCACTAGATATTATATATATGAAATTATATACTATATACTTAAAAGTTCCAGGATTAAAAAGATATTTATTGAAAATAAGAAGAAGATTAGAAATTGTAAATATTCAAGATGAATATCAAACAAGAAAACAAGCCTCATCATCTTTAACAAAGGCACTTATATGGGTAATACCATTAACAATTCTTATAATTCTTATATCATCAAGTAATACATTATTAATGGTAACACTATTACTATTTGAAATATTTATAGTTGAGTCATTAGTAGAAGGAAATGTAAATAAATTAGATACCAAATTATTAAAACAACAAATAGAACTTTTTGCAGAAATAAGACATGCATATCATGAATCTAACATGGTTGAAGAAGCTATATATCAAGTAGCTCAAACAAATGAACAAGAAGTGGCTTTACAAACAGAAAAAATATATGAAATATTAATAGCAGATGATCCTGAAACAGAATTAGAGAAATACTATGATATTGCACCAAACAGTTATTTAAAAGAATTTGCAGGACTTTCATATTTAACAAAAGAATTTGGAGATAGAAAAACAGATTCAGGTTCATCATTATATTTAAGAAACTTAAATAATATCACACAAGAAATGCAACTAGAAATATTAAAAAGAGACAAATTAGACTATGTATTTCAAAGTTTATCAGTTATAGCATTAGTTGCAATTTTACTACTAGAGCCATTAAAAACATGGGCTATATCAAACTTTACATTTGTAGAAAGTTTTTATAATGGAAAACTTGGAACAATAGCAGAATTATTAATTATGATTTTAACCATTATATGTTATGTCATGATTAGAAAAGTAAAAGACACAACCAAAAATAATACACAAGAAATAGGAAATGAAAACCCGTGGCAAGCAAAATTATATAAAAAGCCAATAACAAAAACAGTAGTCAATGCATTTATGCCAAAGAAAAAGACAAAAGAATATATGAAAATTACAAAATTATTGAAAGATTCAGCATCACCTTTAAAAATTGAATGGATGTATGTAAATAAAATTGTAATGGCATTAGCAACATTTATAATATCAATATTTATATTTCTTTATGTACATGATGTAGCAACTAATTGGGGTTATGAAGAAGTATTAATGGAAGATGGAACTACTTCTATGATGATGTCTACTACACAGAAAAAGCAAGGAGAAAAAATAAGAGAAATAGATAATGCTCTATTAGATAAACTAAAAGGAAAGAATGGTATAACAAAAGAAAGAATTAGACTTGAATTAACTTTAATAGATTATTATGCAGATGCAGATGATAAAACTTTAGAAGAAGCAACAAATAGAGTATATACAAAACTAAAAACAATTAATGCAGAAAGTCAAATACAGTGGTATGAAATATTAATCTCAATGGGACTTTGTTCAGTTGCATATATGTTTCCAAATTTATTATTGATTTTCCAAAAGAAGATGAGAGAAATAGAAATGGAAGATGAGGTAATGCAATTCCAAACAATTATACTTATGCTTATGAAAATTGAGAGGGTAAACGTTGAAATGATATTAGAATGGATAGAAAGATATTCTAATATATTCAGAGTTCCAATATCAAAGTGTGTTAATAACTATGAAAGTGGAGCATGGGAAGCTTTAGAAGAATTAAAAGAAGATGCTACATATCCTAAATTTGTAGGAATAGTGGAAAGTTTACAGGCAGCAGTAGAAAAAATACCGATAAAAGAAGCATTTGATGAATTAGAAACAGAAAGAGAATATTATAAAGAAAAAAGAAAAGAGTCAAATGAACAATTAATTAGTAAAAAAGGTTTGATAGGAAAAATATTTGGATTTACTCCAATGATAGCACTATTTGTAGTATATTTAATAGCACCATTAGTTATATTAGGACTTATGAATATGGGGTCTTCTATGTCTGCTATGCAATCCATGGTATAAAATTGAAACATAATTGTCCATTGGCGTTGTTGCTACTCAGTCGATTTCCATTCAACGTACACCAGTATAGTAAAATTCGCTATGCGAATTTTTCATACGTTACTCGCAAAAGTATAAAATTAAATAAACTCATTTATTACTTTTATACTTTTGCTCGCTTCATCGACTCATGGAATATCTCCTTCGTGCGCCTAGCCAAAAAACAATGTAGAAAGGGGGAATGTGTATGGAAAATGCAGCAAAAGGATTACTAATGGCAGGAGGAATGCTTCTTGCGGTAATAGTAATTTCACTATTCATATATGGATACACAAATGTAACCCATTTAGCAGAAGCAGATCAGAATAAAGAATTGCTAGAAGAAATACAAGAATATAATCAACAATATTTAGCCTATAATAAAAGTGCTATGTATGGAACAGATGTAATATCTATTTTAAACTTAGCAATAAGTAATAATAAACTAAACAATGTACAAAATACCCCTAATGACCAGCTTTTTATAGATATAGCCTTTAAACTAAATGAACCAATAGAGGATACAGCATATAAATATACATATAATACTAGAACTAATCTTTATGAGGTTATAAAAATGGTTGGAGACTCTCGAATAGCGACATATGGTGTAAGTAATTTTGAATTTACAAATCTGAATACATATTATAGCCTGAGTAATAATTTAGAACCAATAACTGCATTTGTAAAATCATCAGATGAACGAACAGAGCAAAAAAACATAACAAAAACTGATAGAGATACTAATACTGTACTTGAATATACAATTACATATAAGGGAATAGCAGATTTTAAAAGAAAGACCTTTAAATGTTCAAAAGTAGAATATGATCAATTTGGTAGAGTAAAAAAACTACAATTTGAACAGATTAGAGCGTCATCATATGGAGGATAAAATTTAATGGAAAATGCATCAAAAGCATTATTAATAGCGGGAGAAGTATTAATTGGTTTAATAGTACTAAGTATATTTGCTTTTGCATTTCAAAAGGCATATGAATTTGCAGAGACTATTCAAGACAGGTCTACACAGCAAAAAATTGTAGCCTTTAATACACAATATACCAAATATGCAACAGGTACAAATAGATATATATACTCTGAAGATGTAGTAACATTAATAGAGCAAGTAATAAACTGGAACAAGACAACAGCTATTGATAGTGAAAAAATTGAATTATTTGTAAAAGATGAAACAGGAAACGTATTATATTCAACATATAATAGAACCGAATTCTTAGAACAGTATAAATTAAGAGGAGATCCTAGCCATGCAGAAGAAAAGGAATTTAGATTTTCTTGTAATGTAGAAATGAATTCATCATCTGGTAGAGTAAATAAAATAACAATACAGAGGCGAGGAGAGAGAGAACTTGAAATAACGGAGAGGTAATCATGAAAAAAGGAATTATTATATTAATAATTTTATTAATAATCGCAATTGTACCAATAATGTTAATAATATCGAAATACAAAGCAGAAAGAAATGAGGTAAACAAATTTAACTTAGAATATGAACAATATAGAGATAAGACTATATATGGTACTAATATTGGTTCATTAATAAACTATGCAATAAATAATAATGAAAAATATAATATAGAAAAAGACAAAAACGGAAATTATATAGATGATGATAAATACTGTATGAGAATAGAAATAAAAATGGTAAGTTCAGAAGACGAAGAAAAAATGATAACATATGCAATGGAAACAATAAGCTCATTAGGAACACAAAGATTTGTAAAAAACTTTAATGTATTAGACTTTAAATGTGTTGACATAAACTATAATTCATATGGGAGAGTAAATAAACTAGTATTTGAACTAATAGGTTAAAAACAGTATAATTGCTCATGAATAGCTAAAAATTTCTATTGACTTTAGACCTAATTTATGCGATAATAATAATAGGTGAAAAAAGATTTTAATGTTGCTTTATGTAAAATAAAGTATAAATATAAAACTAAAAATATATCAAAGGAGGAATAAAAAATGGAGAATGCGTCAAAAGCGTTATTAATAGCAGGAGCTATTTTAATTTGTATAGTATTAATTAGTGTAGGAATGATGATAGTAAGTTCAGCAACAGATGTTGTAGACTCATCAACAGATACAACAAAAAGCCAAGCAGTACAAGCATTCAATTCTACATTTAATAATTATCAAGGAAATCAAAAAGGTTCAGCAATAAAAACTTTATTAGAAACAATCTCTACAAGTAATTCTACAAATGCTAGTGGACATAAAATAGGAGTTACTCTAGACGACAAGTGGAGTAACGAGACAACTAATACTCTGCACTTAGGTGTAGAGGCGGGGAGAACTACTTCCACTGCTGAACTTACATCTCCAGTTGGTACTGTAACCCCTAGCCAGATAAGTTCAGCGGCAGCAGAAATAGTAAGTTCTGGAAAATATAAGGTAAAGGTAACAAATAAAGATGCTGAAGGATATATACTGGATATTTATATAGAAAGAAAATAGATAAAAAGGGATAAATTTATCTATTAAGGAGGGAGTTAAATGGAGAATGCAGCTGAAGCTTTAAAAATGTTTTTTGCAGTATTTGTATTTGCATTAGCTTTAAGTGTATTTTTCCGAATGACTTCCATTGCAAAAGACACTTCTGACATGATATTTACTGCAATAGACAAAACCACATATGTAAATTACAATGCGGATACAAGTAATGGAGCAAATAGAAAAGTAAAATTTCAGGATATGATACCAACAATATATAGGTATGCACAAGAAGGATATGGTGTTACAATAATAGATGGTAATGAAATTGTAGCAAGATTTGACTTAGACACTGAATCACAAGTGTCTAGTTGTCTTTGGAATTATAGGTATGATAGTGCTTCTACAAGTGAACAATCAAAAAGTGATGCTATAAAGAATGAAATATGTGAGTACTTAAATAAAAATATTATAGAAAAAGTAAATAATTTAAATCCACATATAACAACCATGACTTATTTAGATGGAAATTCTTTAGATACACTAATAAAGAACATATATAAAACAGGAGAAACAGATCCTAGAAAAGATCCAGTATATACATCATGGTTAACATCGAATACATATCAAAATAATAATGTGACACAAAGAATAAATTGTGATATGTATGGAGGAAGTACAAACTTTAGTTTAAGGAACCCAGGAATAAATGAAAACGATATAAAATATATAGCAGGAAAACATAAAGCTGTATGCGAAGGAAGAGGTTTATTAGAGAAGTACAAAGATGCTAATTTTACAGAATCTATAGTACAAATAGACAGAAATGAATACATTGAAGATGAAAATGGTAACAAAACCGATTTATTAGTATTTGGAACAATTCGTTATACTAAAAAGAGAGAAATAATTTATGTAAAAAATAACTAATGCACTTTTGTTTAAACACTATATAGAAGGAGGTAATTTAAATGGGAGATTCTTTAATTACTATTGTAACAATAATTTTAGCAGCAATACTATTATTTGTATTTCCAATGATAACAATAGCAGATAGAACAGATGATATATCGCAAATAGCAGTGCAAACAGCTACTGTAGACTTTGTAGATAGTGTAAGAGAAACTGGGAAAATAACACAAGACAATTACGATAACTTTATAGAAAAAATTAATTCTACCGGGAATACATATACAGTAGATTTAGAATTAAGACGTTTAGATGAAAATCCAAGTAAAAAAACAGCTAGTGCTAATGAGCAAAGAATAGGTGAAAATACATATTATTCAATCTATACAACACAAATCGAAGATGAAATTAATTCAGGGACATTATATTTAAAACAAGGAGATATGTTTTCAGCAGGAGTAATAAACAGTAATCAAACCTTAGCAGAAGTTTTAAAAAACTTTTTCTATCAAGTAACAGGGAATAGTGCAAATACAATAACAGCAAAGCATGCAGGCGTAGTAATGATAGATGGACAATAGAATAAAAAAAGAAAGACACAAACACATCGTGTCTTTTTTTTTATATTATATGGGCACCTTTTTGGAGAATGCCTACGATAAAAGTAAATTATTACCATCCCAAATGTAATGCTTATATCTATATGTAAAAATAAAAATATAATAGACGTTTAAAACACAAAATTAATGGTTATCCTATAAAAGAGGTATCCATATGAAAAATAAAAAGAAAATTTTAATATCAACAATAATTAGTATTTTATTAATAGCATTAATATATGTAAGTGACATAACAAATATTCCAGATAATATTATATTATTTAAAGAAGAAGAACTAAATATAAATACTATATTTGGAATGAGTGTAAAAGCTCTAGAGACATCTAATACAGATATTGATACAACACAAAGTGGAGAAATAATTCAAGCATCTAGTGGAAGCTATGTAAATAAAGAAGAGAACATAAATGTTGGAATAAATCTATTTGGAATAAAAGTAAAAGAAGTATCAGTAAATGTAATAGATGACATAGAAGTAGTACCATTAGGCGGATTAATAGGAATGAAATTATATACAAATGGTGTATTAGTAGTAGGGATGTCAGAAATTTATGGGCAAAACAACCAAGTATATAGGCCATATGAAAACACTGGAATAAAAGAAGGAGACACAATAACGAAAATAAACGATGAATATATAGTATCAACAGAAGACATGACAGAATGCATAAATGCTTCACAAGGGAAAGAAATAAAAATTACTTATATCCATAATAACAAAACATTAGAAACTAATATAACCCCTATAGAAACTGATAAAAATAATTATAAAGTAGGTTTATGGGTTAGAGACACAGCGGCACGGAGTTGGCACTGCTACGTTCTATGATAGAAATACAGGAAAAGTTGCAATGTTAGGACATGGAATATTAGATGTAGATACAGAAGAATTGATAGACATATCAGATGGTAAAGTAACAAACACAAGTGTAGTATCAATCATAAAGGGGGAAAATGGAAAAACAGGAAGAATACAGGGAATAGTAGAAGGGCAGAAAGAAATAGGAACAATTTCAAAAAATACTTATTATGGAGTATATGGAAAATTATATAATACAGGTGAGATAAAAGGGAATACATCGAAATCAGTAAAAATTGCACTAAGAAATGAAATTCAGGCAGGTGAGGCGACATTAATGTGTGCATTAGATAATGGAGAAGTAAAAGAATATACTGTAGAGATACAAAAAATATATTTAAACAATAACTCAAACAATAAAAGTATGTTATTAAAAGTAACAGATGAAGAATTATTAGAAAAAACAGGAGGAATAATACAAGGAATGAGTGGTAGTCCGATAATACAAAATGGAAAGTTAATAGGAGCATTAACACATGTACTAGTGCAGAACCCAACACAAGGGTATGCTGTTTTTTCAGATATAATGGTAAAACAAATGAACGAAAATAATTAAAATAAATTGGTTAAGCAAGAAAAATATAAAAAAGTAAATTCTAGTCTTAAAATAGAACTGGAATTTACTTTTAAAGTTACAATTCATAACTATTCAAACACAAAAATTTGTGTTTGTTGTTCTAGAAGATAGATATTAAAAATTATAATTACATGTGTAGGGGCACATTGCATGTGCCCATTGAAATTACAGAAATTTAAACATTAATATTAATTATAAATATATTGCATACCCCTACGATTATCATTAATTATTTATTAAAATTTTATAAAGGGCACAGTGGTGTCGCATCTCACGGGTATTCCCCAAAACGGTGCCCCTACAACGTATATTTATAATTTTGTATAAATTTTAAAACATATAATCATCCCCACAACCACAAATTTATATATTAAAATGCTATGAATTGCAACCTTTTAAATTCGCTAAAAATAATTTTTTAATAAAAAGGATTGACAAGAAGTTATAAACATAGTATAATAGACGTTGTCAGTTGAGAAGACACTTAAAGGATTACATATTGTAATATGCAGATGTGGCGAAACTGGCAGACGCACAGGACTTAAAATCCTGCGGGACTTAAACTCCCGTGCCGGTTCGATTCCGGCCATCTGCACCATTTTTAGGGGTTTTTAGAGATAGAAACCTCTAATTTTTTTATGTTTTATCAAGTGTCATGGAGTATCATACAATATCACTCAATCGCAGATATACTCTCGCTTACATCAATCTTGAACTTGCAAAGATAATCAATTATGTGTTACAGAGTGTTACCCAGTATTACCCACGAGGGGTTCCAACAAGGAGACCCACCCTTTTAAAATGTAGACCCAAATAAATTAAGACACCAAATTAAGGTGTCTATTATTATGTCTAATTTGCTTATAATGTCGTCATAACAAGACATTTAGCATATTTTAATATTATACTTAGATAAAATTATAATAGAAAGGGGCGAATATATGGAACAAGACGAAGAAATAGGTGTATATGAAGAATATAGACAACGATTAGTAAATAATAATGCAGATATTCTACGATTAGAGATATATGAAACATTTGCAGGAACTGGATTTATAGTCTGTAATACTGTAGATTTAGTTGAAACCCTATTATATGGGGACGCTAACGAAGTAATACAAGAGTTACAGGAAATGAAACAGAATATTCTTAATTATACAGTAGACAATAGATACTCATTAAAAGACTTAATAGGATACTTTCTAGCAGTAGAGGGGTATTTATTACGAATAGCTAGTCCAGAGGGAGAAAATATTAAATAGGTTAATATCATAAGAACTAACATACACCGACTTACTAGATTTATAATTCAAGTAAATTCTATATAGAAAGGAGGTGTATTCAGTATGGCAGGAAGAAAAGACTATGAAGAACGAAAGGAAAGAAAAAAAGAAAGATACCAAGAACTAGCAGAAAAGTCAAGAGAAAAGAGCCAACAACACTATGAGCGATACCAAAAAATGAGTAATGCAATACCTCTAGGGCAACCAATACTAACAGACCATTATAGTGCAAATGCTACAAGACGAGGTTACGAAAAAATGCACAGTCAATTTGATAAGTCAGTAGAGGCAGACAATAAAGCAGAATACTACGAAAATAAGGTTGATACCATAGAGAGTAACAAAAGTATTTCACTTGACGACCCAAGAGCAATAGAGAAACTACAAGATAAACTAGATAGATTAGAACACGAAAGAGAAAATATAAAAGCAAGACCTCACTCAACATGGGAATTACAAAACATAGGGGCAGAAATACGCAGGATAAAGAAAAGAATAGAACAAATCAAAGACCTAGAAGAACTAGACTTCAAAGATATTGTATTTACAGGAGGAAAAGCAATACTTAATAAAGAAGTCAATAGAATACAAATATTATTTGACGATAAACCTAGCGAAGAAGTTAGAAACATCTTAAAACATAGAGGGTTCAAATGGTCAAGATATGAGAAAGCGTGGCAAAGATTATATAATAAGAATACTATTTATGCTACTAATAGAGCTATTGAAGAAATACAGAAAATAGTTGAATAAGTGCAAGAAGTGGCAAGATATGAAAGGAGTATCAAATATGCCGAATGAAAGTATCATAGAGGCACTTTATAAGAAAATGGTACAAGAGGACGAACCTAGTACAGAGTATAACAAAGAGAGACGAAAGAACATAGAATTAAGAGATGAATTAGAATCTACTTTAAATGAGGAACAAAAAGAACAACTAAACATCTTAATAGAAAGTAGATTAGTAATGGAAGACATAGAGTGTAAAGATTACTTTAGTAAAGGGTTCAAAATAGCTGTTAAGATAATGACAGAGGTATTTTACAAAGAAAATACATAAATAATACACGGAATATCTAATAAAGGTATTCCGTGTATTATTTAACTTTTAGAACCTAGTACATAGTCAACTATATATGATACAAGTTCCTTATCTCTATCACTAAAAGTCTCTAAAGCCTTATTTAAAAAGCTATCTGTATGAATACTAGAATTATCAAATGCACCTGCTAATAGAGTGTTAGGGTCAGTATTCAAAGCCCTACATATATCAATTAAAGTGCCCATACTTGGCACATTTCTTCCCTGTTCAAGCAAACCGAATAAAATGAGAAGACTTACTAATCAATTCAGCCAACTTCTCTTGTGAAATGTCCTTTAATGAGCGAGCTTGCTTAATATTCCTACCAATTATTTTAGCAATATTAGAACTATCAACATCAGCCATAATCTATAACCTCTCTTTCAATAAAATTCTATCAATTTGTAAGTGCCACTACCAGTAAATAACATTTACAAATAACGTATAAATAATAAGTACAAATAATAGTTAAACCCTTTACAATACAATGCTAGTATGTTAAAATTAAAGTAGAATAATGTCGAATAGTGTAATATAACACATAAGATAAGGGGGGGAATAGAATGGACAAATATATAGAATTTATTAAAAAAAACAAATTTATAATAATAGTTGCAATTATAATTATAGTATTTATGTGGAATAAAATTTCTGTCAATAAGTATAATTCTAACCATATTTTAACCACAGACCTTATGCACATGATAAGGCAAGAGGATAGTAATTTTTTATGTTTAGCATCAGATACTTACAAATCTCTTAAGGATGGAAAAGGAAGAGAAATAGGTACAATTGAATATAAAGCAAATCCTATTAACGTGTATGGTGCTACTCTAACATCTCAAACTATAACTAAAACAATAAGAATAATGTTTATGAAGAAAAATGGAATTGTAACGTATGTAGTATGTCCTAATGACTTTTTAATGCAAACAACTTATAAAGATTTTGAAGATTTTGAGGCTAAGAATAATTGGGGAAAATCTGAAAAACTAGGATTAGGAAGTAATGCTAAATCTATATATCCTTAGAGAGGAGATAATATGAAAATAAAAAATTTAATTAAGTTGACAAGAACTAAGGCAATTATAATATTGGTAATGTTAGCAACTCTAATAATTACTTTGATTATAAGTGTAAATAATATGAAAGGGAATAAGAGTAATAAACAAACTGAACTTAATGCTAAGAGTTCTGACAATACATATACAGAAAAACGTATAAGTTTATTTGACGTAAGGCGATATACATATATAGACTATGTTACAGATGTTATAACAAAAGAGGGTTATGACAAGACAAGTAATGCTTATGGTAGGTTTGTTGTTGAATACATAACAATAAGTAGAATACGTCCCGAAAAAAACAAAGAGAAGTATCCAGAATTATTATATGTATATGAAATAATGTATCCATATAATAATCACCAAAAAACAACTCCTAGATATGCGTATGTATCATTAGATGATTTACTATTAGATATTTCATGGGCAGGTGCAGAATATAGTTATTTACACTCTCCTAATACATATAAAGATTGGAAAGAGTACGACCGTAAAGATGATACTAATACTAATAGCGATAATAAAAAAGATGATGATACTACTAATAATGATAATAAAGAGTATTATACACCTATTGAGGTTTACAATAATCAAGGTGTAAATGGGATATATAAAGATAATACAGAAACAAAGAAGTATGTTATTCAAGACGGCAAAGTTGAATATTGGGAAGAAGAATACATATATGTAGGAGTATATAAGCAAGAAGGCAATAAAATAAGTATAGAATATTCAAGTAGATATAAATATGATAACTCAGAGGATAAGTATTTATTGGCAGGTTGGGGATATACTACAATGTTCAAACTTGGGAAAGACTGTGAAGAACTGAATATAAAAATTGGAAGCCAATTAGTAACATCAAATGAAATTACGTTTTCAAAAGAAAAAGAAGAAAATGTTACTGGAATAGAACAAGCGATAAATGACGAAATGATTAACGATTATATATCAGTAGGAGTAACAGAGAAAGAACTACGTTCAGCCTATTATGACGGTAATCTTCAATTTTATTATGATAGTTGGGAAGAATGTTTGAAAGACGCTAAAAAGTTAAAGATACTAAGAACTAATGAAGAAATATAATCAATAGTAAAGTCTGCTAGTAATAGTGGGCTTTTTATTAGTTCTTAATTGCTCATATTTGCCTCTTATTTGAATTTTTGGAGAACAGGCTTTATTATTTGTTGCCTGCCTATTTTCAAAGGCTTATTTTTGATTTGTCCAAGCTACCCATGTGTCCAAGATATTTTATATTATATATATAAATTTGCTATTCCTAATAATATAACTAATACTAGGAATAGCAAAAGCTATTTGTTTTCAGTATCTGTTTTAGAGGAATGTTCCTCTTTTAATAGTTCCTCTAATGCTTCGGGTGGAAGACTAAGGTCAGTACACATGATTTTATATTCGCACATATCACACATTGAAATATTAGGGTTCCACATCTTATTTTTGTCATAGTTAGGACCCTTATATGTTCTTTCTCTATCCCCAGTAGAAAATCTACCGTCTTTAAACTTATGAGCATGAATAGCAGTACCAAATTGTGCTTTTTCCAAAGTAGGCATATCGTTACTATCAGCCCATTGATTATAGTGTTCTCGCATTGTACTTCTAGGAGTTTCAACTTCCAAATATTCCGGGAAATCTTGAAGAAACATACCCACAGGGTCATTATTTGACATATATTGTTTAGTTCTTTCTAGTACCCTTTTAGGTTCAGTAAATTCCTGTGTCCTAAGAACACGAGCAAAATACTTGATAGCTTTGAAAGCGATATATTCCAAGTTTTCTTTAAAAGATAATTTTTCTATTAAGTTTACATCACGATTTTTATTCTTCTTAGAGAACTCTTTTGGGAAGTCTACTATATAAAATCTATCCTTAAAACCGTTTTGAATTATCTTTAAAAGCTATATCATTATTTATAGAAATTATCATAGTAGCAACAGGGTGGAAATCAAACCTATCTTTCCCTTTAAATTCTGACGATATTTTATCTCCAGAGATTATCCTTTTTAAAGTCCCTGTATCTTCAATTTGGTTATAATCTTCGTCCGAAGAAATATTACAAGTTTTCTGATACAAGCTAGAGGTAGTGAACCTAATACATGACAAATCTTTTATACTTTCACTAGAGCAATTATCTTCCCCTACAATTTTTTGAATAATTTGCATGAGTACACCGTTTTCCGATTAGAACCGTAACCGGCTTAAAATAAAAGCTTTACGTAATTTGCTAGTACGAACACAACAATAACCGTATTATTTCATATAATAATATTTCGGTTTCTTTGTCTCCGGTCTGTAATATCTGACATGAACTTATCAACAGTAGCATTATTGCAAGTATTTATATCAAGATTAACAAAATTCACATCAAGTTTACTTGTTAAAACAACATCAGGTGTAAAAGGTTTCAATTCCGGATTTTCTATATCAACAAGCCCATTTTTAAAAGCTAAAGTATGATAATCTGTCTCTTTTTTGCTTTCAGAGAATAGAGCCAAATCATTTAATACCTCTTTTATAAGAAGTGAACCAAGAGACGGAAGATATTTTTTAATCAATTTTTCAATGTCTCTATTACTATAATTATTGATATATAAACCGTCTCTATAAAAGTGAGGTATTGCATTTAAAGTAATAAAGTGGTATTGCTGCATTAAATCTTTTGCGAATTTGTCATGTTGGAACTTCTTACCAACCATATATAGTGATATATCAACTTCTTCTGTTTCAGTATCTCCTGTTGTAGAATCTGCAATAACTCTTTTACTTTTAGTAGACCTATAACCTTTTCCAAAAATCTTAGCAACTTCATTAAGTTGTTCACTTGTAAACCTGCAACTACTATAAATCAAATTGCTAGTATATACATCTTTATTCATAGTACCATAAAACAGTCTACACAAATCAGCACAACTTTTATCAGCACCGTATTCATAAAAAGCAAATATCAGCTTATTTGCAATACTAGAATATATCTGTTTATCTGTAATGACTTCTTTAAAAACATAGGCAAACCTACATCTACACATATTATCCGTACTGCTAAAAGTTTGATATGCAAAACTAGGCTCAAAACCAACATTTTTAGCAAAATCAATAAGTTCTTTAAAATTCACAGAATAATCGTTGTCTATATCTATCATTACTACCTGTTGCCCCTGCCACTCACTATTAGTTTTAGCACCGGACAAGCTAACAGTATGACCTGTTGTAATTTTCTCCAGCAATTCTCTAATCGTATATTTAGATAAAGGAACATCAACTAACCTATTTCTTATACCTCCAACTTCTCCACCGGAGGGCTTAATAGAGTAACTGACAGTATCTATCTTAGTAGTAACCTCAAAATCTTCTATACTATCAGTTCTCTCTGCTAAAATGTTACATCTCAAATTCTCTAACAATTTTGAGATATGACCTTTAGCACCACAAGAAAAGCAGTTATATAACCCAGTTTCGGTATTAAAACCGAAACTAGGGTTACTCTCCTTATGAAAGGGGCAGAGCATATTGAGGTCATTTCCTGACACTCTAGGTTTGCCCAAGTCTAAAACTTGTGCAAGTTTAAGAATTTGCTTAGTGTATTTGTTACTCTGAATATCAGTCTCCATAGCTTACATCTCCTTTAACAGGAACATACACATTATTACTAATAGTTAAATTTGTTATATTCCCCCAGTCATAGGCATTATAGCACTCAACTAAAGAATGAAATATGCTACCTAAAGAATTAAAAATATCTGTTGCTAATTGAGGGCTGTCTATGGGTTCATTAAAGCAATATCCTAATACTGCTGTATGTTCTTCTGTAAAATCGCTACCTTGGTCATGCTCTATTATAAATGTTGGAAATATATTCTTATCTTTCAATTCCTGTTTAAAGTTAGGGTTGTTTCCATAATAATAATCTATTAAAAGAAGTTGCTTAAATAGTGGTGTTAGTTGTTGATTAAAATTACAAGCAGTAATATCATATCCATCTGAAATCATTTTAATTAACTCAGCAATGCTAAGATAATCATTTTTAATTATGATTTCGCGAATATCATTACGAGCATGGCACTCAATAATCTGTACTTGATAATTTAATATATCGTCTACTTCAAGTGGCACTATTTTAATATTTGAATTATCTTTTGTATCAATTATTTTTTCATTATTTTTCATTTTCAACATCTCCTTTAATCTACAAAATTTTCTATATATGCAGTTACCTGCTCTTTAGTTATTCTTACACTTCTGCCGAAATGTTTACATTGTAGCTTACCGTCTCGAATTTCCTGACGGATAAAACCAATTTTCATTTTCCACATCTCGGCTAATTCCTTTGGAGTGTAATATTGGTCTTTTAAATTCATATTTTACCTCCTGTACTATAAAATCAAAATGCTTCGTTTAGTGCTTCAAATATTGTTACTTATATAGAGTTTTTTAATTGTTACAGATGTTGCTTAAATTTTGTATCACTTCCTATTTTTAAAAAAGGCAAATTCGGGAAATAATAAAAACATTATAAATTGGTTATGAAAAAATGTCAAGCATTTTCCAAAATTTTTTCAGAACAAAATCAGTAAAAACAAAAATCTACATATTATATATAATAAAAAATTTTTTCCTAAAAATTTAAAAACAAATTAACTATTGACAAACAATAAAAAGTAGTGTAATATAGTAAACAGAAAAAGGCAAAAATGGGAAATGAAAAGAGGTAAAAATATGAACAAAGAAAAAAAGATAATGCAAGAACAAAAAAGAGAGGACATAGAAATCAACTGTTTAGAAACATTTTCTAAAAGATTAAAAGAAACAAGAGAAGAACGAGGAATGACACAAAGCGAACTAGCAAAAGCAGTAGGACTAAAAACAGAAAAGATAAACTTTGCAGAATTGAACATAAAAGGAAGAAAGATACAAATTGAAGAACTGACAAAGATAGCAGAGAAATTAAATGTTTTATCATCTTACCTATTGGGAGAAATACAAACTACTACAAACAACGACAACGGTTTAACAGACGAAACAAACGAAATAGTAAAACAATGGCAACTTAACGATAAACTGGAAATACTAAATGCTTTTATATTAAAATTAAAGAAATACAATACAATATACTCAATGGACGCACTCGCAAATGTTACATACATAAAAAAGGACATCTTGGGAAGTACATTAGATAATATAAAGCAGAAAGTAAAAGAGCAAAAAGACTTAAGCCATAATCAAACGCAGAAGATACGCAAACTAATTGATTTTATAGAATTTTCCCTAAAATTAGGTGGAATATCAGATTATACAGGTTTAAATTTTATGGTAAGAAACAACAAAGAAAAAATTGATATAGCTAAAGTAGAATGTCAACATCTACTCGATTATAATATGAATAAAAGTATTAACATTAAATTTGAAAACATACAAGCTATTGAAGAAACACTAGACCAATTCATAAAATATACAAATGACGGAATAGTAAAAGAAGTTATGACAGACATATTAGAGGAAATTATAACAGAACGAATAGACGATAAAAATTACTATAAGAAAATGAAATTTAAAGAATAAAAAACTGATAGAGTGCTATTCTTGCCGGAACCACACTCTAAACAGTTTCTATAATCACACTTGCAAAGAAGTGCTATTTGAATTATAGCATATAATAACTTCCTTTTGCAAGTGAAATTGAAAGGAAGTAATAATCATGCCAAATGTAGGAACATACAGAGGGGTAACAATTTACTATCAAGAAGACCGAGACAGATACAGAATGTGGTACACCGATAATAAGGGAAAGAAAAAGCCTGTTTATGGAAAGACAAAAGAACTTGTAAAAGCTAACTATGATAAGATACAAGAAGATTTACGAAAAGGTTTATACCTAGCCAAAATGCCTGACACACTATTAAAACTAATGACACAAATGATAGACGAACAAGAGGAATACAAAGAATTAAAACAAAATTCAATAAATAGGAAACGAGATACACTAAACATAGTAAGAGAGCATATCCCATGCAGTAAAAAAATAATCAGAAGAATAACTGAAGATAATCTAAACGAAGACCTAAAAAAATTGCCTCAAATGAAGAAATTTATACAGAGTAAAAACCGAGAGGAATACAGATTTTCACAAAGTTATTTGAACCAAATTCACGGACTAATAAAGGAGACTTTCCATTATGCAGTAATAAAAAGAAAATTAACAAAGGAACTAGACCCCTTTGAAGTTGAGGGCAGAGTTAAGAAACCTAAAGCAAATAAGGCAACAAAGGAAGTAAAACCATTTACTAGGGCAGAATGTATCAAGTTCTTAAAACAGTTAAGTATAGAAGAACCTAGCCAATATATAGATATAATAAAAATACAAATAATGGGTTTTAGAATTGGAGAAACACTAGCCCTAACCAATGAAAATATTGACCTAGAGGAAAGAAAAATATACATAGAAACAAGTTTAACTAAAGATAAAGACGATAAAACAGTAAGAGGAGATACAACAAAGACCCCTAGTCGGAAAACGAAGTTATCCCTTAACATATACATTACAGGAAATTATAGAACCGTATTACAACAAAAACAAACCTAAAGCACTTCTATTCTCATATAATCATAAACCAATAAATGAATCAAATATAACGAGAGTAGTAAAAAGAATTTGTACTCATGCCGGAATACGCATTATAACAGTCAAAAAGAAAAAAGCAGACGGTCGAGTATCAAACCTAAAAACAAGTGATATAACAACACATAGTTTGAGACATCTTTTTGCAAGTATAGCAGTTATTGTAAAAGCTGACCCAACAGTTTTAAGAGACCTCCTACGGACATAATTCGGTAATTGTTTCCCAAGATATATATGCCAATGGAACCTTTGACCTTATGGAAAGCACCGTAGAAAAAATAGAAGACTACTACACAGGTCTAACCCTAGAGACTGCAAATGCAGATATGGAAGAACTACTAAAAATAATAAAAGACCTAAAATTACATACCCTAGAGGAAAAAGAAGTTACATACTACAAGCGAGAACTATTAAGAGTGGTATATATCCCTAAACTGGAGGAGCAAATAAAAGAAATCATACTAAAAGTATCAAATATAGAAGATACAACAGAAGACAACCAAGAGAGACTAAAGCTAATCTATACCCTATTAAGTAACATGACAGAATTTAAGAACCAAACTAGAAACATCAAAAGAGATACCAACCAATGTAGCGAAGATTACAATTACATCTTCCAATATCTCCAAACAACCCAATATCTAGTAAAGGCAATAGATAAAGCTACACAATATAAATCAACTAAACAACCGGCAACAATAAGAACATTTGCAGTAAATTATTAAGCAATAAGAATAGATAAAGCAACTCATAATGAAGTTGCTTTTATTATGCCTATTTCCAATAATACCTATTACTAATATTGTTATTTCTTAAAATTGAATTTCATTGCTAGTTTATTGCTCTTATTTTGACGATTTTACCACATAACTATATAGGTTGATTTTATTACTTTACTCAAAGTAAAAGTGCCAACATTACCGTATAAATTAACCTATCCACCCAATGAACAAATTAAGTCGCTTTTCTATTAAACATATATATAATAACATAATATTAAATCGTAAACGAGAAAGAACCAAACTATAAGCTAATTAGAATAAGCTAATATAAATAAACTCTACCCCAAAGGAGAAAAAGGCTAGAACTCTCCTCTACATACCATAAGCACTAGAACATACACCTCCTCTACAATTAAAATTGTAGCAGGAGGTAATTATATATGAACAAAGAAATATTAGAAAAACAAATCGAGCAGTCGCTCAAAATAATGGAACAGTCGAAAGACTGGAACATAACCTATGACGAACAACTAAAGATACTAACAGAGAAAAAGGAACTATTGGATAAATTCCACAAAGACATTAAAGAGTTCGAGGGAATACAATTCTATCTAGTAGGAGCAGGAGCAACACAAGATAACATCTTCACAATTCAAGCAAGAAAGGACGGACAACCTATCGCTACAATAAAGATAGCAGAAGATAAAACAACAGTAACAACAACTACCTATGACGAGAGCAACAAGAAGAATTACGGTTGTGAATTTAAACTTAAAGACCAAGACATACACACTAAAGAAACAATGCAATTCCTAACATACTTCAATAAGGAAATGAAACCTAAAGGAAAGATTAACGAGCAGACCCACACCCAAGCAATGCTATTAAGTGAGTTCGCAAAAACAAGTTCCTATGACAAGCTACTAACAGGAATACAACCTTGTAAAATCAATAAAAGTCTATATTTCCCTATTCCAATAATACTAGACCCTAAACAAGAGGAACACGGATATATAGAAATACTAACAAGAACTAAAGTAAGAAAGCTAACAATAATTGAACCATTAACAGAAACACAAACCCCTGAAAGTGTACTAGCAAATGGAACATCTAAAGCAATATTTTTATTGAATCTATTACACTCAAATATAGGACAAAGTTACTATCGTGTGCTAGGGTTCCACGGCAGAGTAACAGAACACCTAACTATTAAGGTATGTATAGCAGTACCTAAAGAACTAAAATCTAAATGTAAAGAGTTTGAACCATTTGAATTAAAAGCCAATAATGACAGTATAGAGTACCACTATATGACCTATGAAACAGACGGAGCCAAAATCACTAAAATAGACACTACACTCAACAACTAAGGGGGCGACCCTATGCAAATAAGAATACTCAAAGGCACCCACCAAATAGGACGGTGCCTTTACTGAAATAACAACATCTAAAGGAACTCGAATACTTTTGGACTTTGGGGAAGATTTGACGGACGAGGAACCTAAGAAACTTCCTGAAATAGAACGGACTAACCACAGGCAAACCTGCCTATCATTGTGTAATCTGTTCACACCGGGCATATGGACCATTGCCGGAAGAATTAACGAGGTATTACCTGAAATACCTGTGTATTTCTCTAATATAAGTAGGAGCATACAAGAAACAGTATTTACATTTACAAGAAAAGGTAAGATAAATCGTGAAACGATAGATATTCAAGCCGAAGTACCTATAAAAATAAATGATGACCTAGTTTTCAAACCACTATTAGTAGACCACTCTGCATATAACTCTTTTATGTTCTTAATAGAGGCAGACAATAAAAGGGTACTATATACAGGAGATTACAGAAAACACGGTTACAAGGGTAAATTATTCAAACCAATGTTAAAGAAGATACGGCAAGATAGATATACTAATCACAGAACGGCACAACCCTATCAAGACCAAATGTAAAAGCACAAACAGAGGCAGAACTGGCAGTCGAGATAGCAGAGAAAACCAAGCAATACGACCAAGTGCTAGTATTAACATCTACAACAACAATAGACAGAATTACAACCCTAGTCCGTGCCTCAAAAGGTAGAATAATAATATGGGATATTCTATTAAATATGGTACTGCAAAAGGTAACACAGAAGATACCAAATGCCCTAAATTCGCCTAAAGTGTATTGCTATCTCCCCTCATACCTATATAGAATGAGAAACAAGGAGCCATACAACCAATATATAGAGCCATACCTAAACAAGATAAAACAAACAGGTAGGAAGTTACACGAACGGACGATTTATAATGAATTGCCGTGTAAGTATGTGGCGAGACATTGAAAAATTAAAGCTAAAAAATAAGGTATTAGATAATTGCTGCGTTGTCTATTCTATATGGGAACGGATATAAAACCCAAGACGAGCCGACAATAAAGTTCCTAGAGAAAATGGAACAACTACGGAATACCAGTAATCGACCGGACACGTAAGTCGGACATCGGAGACCGAGAATGTATCAAAGAAGTAATAGATATAACCAAGCCAGAGGTAGTTATACCAATACACACAGAAGTACCGGAGGCAATAAAGGAATTAACACCGAACGCAGTAATTCTACAAGATATGGAGATATACGAAGTAAAGTAAAGGAGCAATTAAATATGAATGAAGAATTTGAGAAAATTGTAGACAAAAGATATTCTAATAAAGAAGAACTAGAAAATGTGCAATATGGAGGTTGTACTTGTTGTCATAGCCTATTCAAAACTAAACTAATTACAGAATGGATAAAAGAAGAACACCTATATATATCAGACGGAAAAGGAAATATGAAAGTAATTACAGATGGTTATACTGCTAAATGTCCCTATTGTAAAGAGGACAATGTTATACCTCTTACAAATGAATACGAACAGTCTAAAACACTTCTAAAGAAAATTATAGACTATGAATATCAAAAGAGCAAAAACGAAGTAAAGGAGTGAATAAGGTAATATGGCGAAACACGAAGTAATAACCTATAATGAAGTTATGGAGCGATTAAAAAATGTACCACTAGAGCAATATACATCTGAGGACATCTTCCAAAGATACATAGCATACGGAACAGTAGCAGAACTAACAGATACTAAGATACAAAGCCTAATTATTCAAAATGGATATACTGAATACTTAGTGAATATATTAAGTGAAATAACTACTAATGAGACTATAATTACAGAAATGTTAAATAGTAGTTGCTTCAAGAAAGACTACTCAATTAAAAGAGGTATAATAGAAGATATACAAATTATGAATAATAAGGAATTGCCTAGTGGGTTTGTATGTGCAAATATAACTCTATTAGATACAGAAACTAAAGAAAGATACAAAATTGAATATATAGACGAAGAAGAACGAATAAATGCTCAATTCAAAAGAGCATATATAGATAAATATATAACAGTAGTAGTTCAAAATATGGAGAATATCAATAGACTATGTTGTTTTATAACAATTAAGTAGAATACTACAAACAATAGACATCTACCTCAAATTAAGTAATAATATAAATATCTGCCATTATTCAATATGAAGAATGACATTAACCCCTATTATCCAGTTAGAACTTCCCACTAACTGGATATTCCTATTATATATCACTCTAATATATTTAAGAAAGCCAAATATGAAAGGAGAATATAAACTATGAACAATAAACAAGAACCAATTAAACTAGAAATACCAAAGGATTATTGTATGGTAGATATTATATCGGAAATAACAGACGAGGGCAAATGTATGTATATAAAATATATAGCAGCTATTAAAGTAAGAGAAAATAACACTATTGAGAAATATCTAATGTTTATTGAAAGACCTAAGTCTCCAACAATAGTAATGAAGTCTAGTAAAAAACTATTAACAAATATTGAAAGGACAAATAATATAGTACAAAAAGTATTAGACATAATAGGAAAAGACCCTATAATAATTATGAATACTGACCGAGAGTTAGAGTTTATAAAAATTGCCTATGAAGAACTGAACCTTAATATAGATAATAATATTATTTATGGAAGACCAATAATAGATAATATAGAATTACACACAAGAGAATTTATACATAATGCCTTTGAACTACTAACATAGATAAACCACCTTAAAACTTGTATCAATAGCACAATTCAATTAAAATAAAAGAAAGAACATCTACTAACGAGGAGGTGGCAATTATGATTATCAAATATACATTTAAGGACAATGACTATACACAAATAATTGAAAAGCACCTAGAAGAATACGGCCCATTTCTAGGAATACTACATAAAACAATAAATGATAGTATAGAGTTTAAAGAAAATGTAATGAAATATGACGAAATGTCAAATAATGACCCAAAGCGAAAAGAACTAAAACAAAAGCTAGTAAAAACAATAAAACAAGCATTTCAAAACTACATTAACAGTATCAAGCCAAATAGTAAATGGCAGACAGACGGAATAAATGCAGAAGACCTAAACGATAGTAAGCAATATATCTTTGAGAATATTAAAATAGATATAGTAAACTCTATATCTGATAAATGGCAGAATGGCGAAGTAGTCTACTACTTCACATCTAATCAAAAGTATCTAACAATGTAACCACAGGAGCAATAAATTAAGAACTACCCAAGAAAATTCTTAATTTATTGCTCTTATTTTGACCTTATTTAAACTTTTATATTGGAATTGATATTTGCGGTTTATTAAAAAATTTTTTATGTATTATGAATAGCTTAGAACTTGTGAGAATACACCTATTTCAATTAAATTAGAAGAAAAAGAAAGGAGAGTAAGTATAATGTCAAGTAAAGGTAATTTCAAATGTACTAGATGTAAACGAATAATAAAAGGTAGACCTGCGTTAAGTAGAAAAGACAACAAAAGTAAAGTATGCTCTGCATGTGGTTTTATAGAGGCAAAAGAAATTTACGAAAAGAATATATACGAAAGGAGAAATACTAATGCCTAAGATAAGTAAGGAGAAGTTAAAACAAATCAATTCCAAATGTTCAAATCGGTTGGCAATTAGACTTAGATTTTTATTTAATGTATGAAGAAAAGAAACTAATAAAATATATAGAACTAGACGAGGAAAACTATTTAAAGTTTATACTATGCTATAACAGTCAATATCAAATAATATTAGATATAAGCAAATTCTATCATAAGAAAGACGAGTATTTTGCATATACTGAGGGCTCAGGTAAAAGAACGATATTAGAACGAATACTGGCTAAACGAAAGAACTTAAATAAACTAATAGAATATACAAAACAATTAGACAATAAAACTCTATTAGATATAACCCCAATACTAGGTGGAGGGAATACACGCAGTAAGTAAAAACTTTTAAGATATAAAATAAAGTAGGACGAGATTTTAATAATCTTGCCCTACTTTATTTTCAACTATACCAACACCTATAAGGGATAATACAAACCAAATTATAACCTCATAAGTAATATAATAAGTAGTAGAAAAAGACTGAACCAATACTTGATTTTGTATTCCTAAAGGTATTGTAATCATATAAGCTATACCAATATTCAATATCATTAAGATAATACATAGGACATCTTCTTTAGTTATATACATAGTAAACACCTCCTCGAGTATCTCGAATATTAGACTAATTATAACACCATTAGACTATAATAGCAATAAAAACAGTTAAAAAGTTCGAGTATCTCGAGATTTTATGATATTTACCCCATATTTTGCCATAATAAGGTAAAAGGTGGTAGAAATGATAGGTATAATATTAAAGAATATAAGAAAGATTAGAGGACTAACTCAAAAGCAAGTAGGTGCAAAGCTGAACCTAGCCGACAATACTATATCAAATTATGAAACAGAATACAGTAGCCCTAACTTTGAAACAATAAAGAAGTTTGTAAGTGTATGTGATTTCGATATAAAGTTTATAGATAAGAAAACTAAGAAAGAATATAGCATAACAGAGTTATCAAAAGAAATGGATTTTTAAGAAATATAATAGTTAATGTATAACTTGTCAAATTCTGTTTGACAAGTTATATCTTTCTATGATATTATAGGCACATAAATTAAAGAACATTGGTGGACAATGGTATAGGTGTCTAAACCTTTTGAGATAGGTACTTTTAAGCATTTTTTTATCTCATGGAGACCCAATTAGGAGACCCAACGAGAGTTACAAGTCGATTTTTTCGCAGAAATAGAGGCTTTGAAAAAGGGGTACTTTTTTGACATCTGCACCAAAATATCAAGTTAGAAATCAGATTTCTAACTTGTATTTTTTTGCGTAATTTCGGCAAAAACCTACTTTTTATAGGTACTTTGGAACAGTTTTTAAAAGTTCTAAAAAATACCCTAAAATGTATATAAAATGTCGGGATTGCATGTCGGGAAAATTTATAATCTATGATAAGTCTATCAAATACTCCCTTTATTTATTATTATTATTCCTATTCCTTTTATCAGAAAGGATGAAAAATGGAATTTATACCTTATAAAGCTAATGAATGCTTTGAACATTTATATTACAAAATACCAATGGAATTATTTTTCAATCCAAAATATAAAGATAAGTTAAATTCAGACAGTAAAATTCTTTATGGATTTTTACTAAATAGACTAACATTATCAGCTAAAAATAATTGGGTTGATGAAGATGAAAAAGTTTTTCTAATATTTACAAGAAAAGAAGTTCAAGAGAAACTAAATCTATCTGATAAAACTGTTACAAAAGCATTTAATCAATTAAAGGAATGTAAACTAATAAATGAGAAAAAGCGAGGTGCTAATAAGCCTAATTTAATCTATGTTGGAAAAATAGAACATGATGAAGATTTAATAAAACTGATTCGTAAAAATTACGAGTCCCGAATCGTAAAATCTACGACTCAGGACACGGAAAATTTACGACCTAACTATAACAATAATAATTATAACTATAAAGGAAAAGGCAAATATAGTTTTCAAAACTATGAACAAAGACATTATGATGATTTAGATTTTTTATATGCAAATAATTTGTATGAAAATTAAAAAAGGAGAAATTAGATATGGATAATAATGAATTAAAAGAAAGATTTATTAATGAGAAAACTGGAATTGAGTATATAAGAAAAGGTGATTATTACTTTCCAAATTTAGTTGATTCAGCTAGTATAAAAGCTAATGAACTTGGTAAATATGGAAAGTTAAGATTAAAGTATTTGCTAGAGCATAAAAAAGTAGATTATACAATTCTATGGGTTGAAAACAAATTAAGAGGACATTTATTAGAAATAGATAAAACAGCAAATGAAAGATTTAATTTGTTATTGAAACAATTTATAGAACAAGAAAATGTAACTGAAGAATTAAAAGCAACAAATCAATTAGAATGGGTTTGTAAAATGAATAATATTAAAAATCGTGTAGAAGAAATTATATTTAACGAGTTAATTTATGTTTAACTTTACCTTATTTTAGGTGGTAAAGAAATGCATAATTATTTAAAAGAATTAGACCTAATTAAAACATAATTTCTTAAAGATTATATATTTTGTGAGTGAGTACTTATTAGATTTCTTGAATATGCAAGCAACGTATTTGTACTCACGCCACAAATACTAAAGAGGAATGGGACAAGTCCCAAACCCTAATAAGAAAAAACAGAAAGCGAGATGAAAAAAATGAGAAATAGAAATATAAAAATTAATGTATTTTTAAATGAAGATGAAAACAAAATTCTAAATGAGAAAGTTAAAAGGTCTGGCTTGAACAAATCAGAATTTTTTAGAAAAATAATTTTAGATTATCAGCTAAAGGAAAAACCAGATGAAAAATTTTATGAGATACTTTCACAACTTCGAGGTATGGCGACAAACTTAAATCAAATGGCAAGAACTTATAATAAATATCAAGGATATATGAGAGAAGATAAAATCAATCCTTTATTAAATCAAATACAAAATTTTATACTAGCATTACAAGAAGTTTATCTTATACCACAAAAGGAAAAGAATGTAAGTGGGTGGTAATAGATTATGGCAGTAACAAAAATATGGAAAGTAAAAGATAGATTAGATGCTACAATAGAATATGCAGTAAATCGGAGAAAAGACAGAAGAAAAATTATATGTATCAGGTATAAATTGTATGCCCGATACTGCTCTGCAAGAAATGAGAAATACTAAAAAACAATTTTTTAAAGCAACTGGAATACAATGTTTTCACGGGGTACAATCTTTTGTAAAAGGAGAAATAACACCAGAACAAGCACATGAAATTGGAA